>JAKSQI010000137.1 GCA_024404215.1 Oscillospiraceae bacterium | reverse complement strand
CTCCTGTATGCCCAGCAGGGCCGCGCAGAGCCGATCCAGCTCATAGGGCGAGCTGCCTCCCAAAACCAGCCCCATGGAGCGGGGACTACCCATGGTTGGGCCGTTACCCTCCATGACAGTAACCGCATCCACCAGGCAGAGGACAGGCCGTACGGATTCGTTCAGGTCCACCAGCATGTCTGCGAAGTCTGCCGGGTCCGTATGAAGGTAATGATACTCGCTTTTAACCGTGCCGGGAATCACTCCATACAGGTTTTTTACTGCAGCTGTCATGCCCATAAGGCCATGGGACTTTAGCTTACTGAAATTGATTAAGGCATCGCAGCGGCCAAGCCAGCTGCAGCAGGCATACTCCCGTATGCTCTTCCCCTCTGGGAAAGCCACGGTTTCATTGCCGTAATCTTCGTTAAGCGTCCCCCCTGCTTCCTCGCAGAGGGACAGCCCGCAGGCATCGTAAACCCGATGGAGGTAAACCCCGCTGAAAGGGCCGCCGGGACTGTCACCCAATACCACCTCAGCCCCTCGCTCAACCAGCAGGCGGGTCAGCTCTGCCGCCATAACCGGGTGGGTAGTAGCTGCCGCCTCCGGCTTTTTTGCAGCACAGAGATTTAGCTTTATGCCTACTCTCATGCCGGGACGAAGCCAGTCCCAGCCGACCGTTTCTTCAATTACCTTCTGCAGGGCGTCCCGAACCTCAGAAGGCTCATAGCTCACACAGGTCATAGCCTTTACCAATTCGCTTGCACTCACAGCCAACATCTCCTTTTTGCAGAAGGGGCTCCCTCCGGGGAGCCCCTGATCATTAACTTAAGCTTACAGAAAAGCAGCCCCTACCGCAAACAGCAAAGAGGGCAGCATGTTAGCTACCCGTACCTTCTTGCCCCAGACCAGATTCAGTCCAACACAGAAAATCAGGATAGCACCGATAAAGCTGATATTTACCAAAGCTCCCTCAGTCATTAAGGGCTTAATCAACCGCGCAAGCAGGGTAACGCTTCCTTGAAGAATGAAGACCGGAATGGCAGAAAAGGCACAGCCCTTGCCCATACTGCAGGTCATTACCAAAATAATAATCAGGTCCAGCACGGCCTTGGTGGCCAGAATGGAGTAATCCCCGGTCATTCCATCCTGAATGCTGCCCACAATGGCCATGGCGCCAATGCAAACGGTAAGGGACGCCGTTACAAAGGCATCTACAAAGAGCTTGTCCTTCGCATTGCCGGTTTTTCGCTTCAGCCACTCTCCAAAGCGGGTGAAAGCATCCTCCAGATTCAGCAGCTCACCCACTAGGGTTCCCAGGGCAAGGCACCCCACCACCAGCATGGTGTTGCCGCTGCTGAGGCCTTTCTCCCCCAGTTGAAGCATGCCGGTCAGCGCCCCGGCCATACCAATAAAGAGCACACTGATACCACAGGCCATGTTCAGCCCTTCCTGAATTCGAGGCTTAATCAGGCGACCGCAAAAAAGGCCCAGCAGTCCTCCCAGCACAATGGCGCCGGCGTTAATTAAGGTACCCAGTCCAATCATGGCTCACAGCTCCTCCGGATGGGTATACTGACCGTGATTCATGGTTTGGTCGGAATACTGCATGGCAAAAACCGGGCACTGATGCAGACAGCGCAGACACATGCTGCATTTGCTTTTCGGGAGAAAGGGCCGGCCATTTTTCATCTCTATGGTATCGGTGGGGCAATTAGCCGCACATTTACCGCAGCCGGTACAGCGGTCCGTGGTCCAAAGGTATTTGGTTTTGCGGAACTTCTCATAATTGGGATGATAGAGCTGAACCACCTTCATAGGCACCTGCCGTTTCGCCCGCTTATTCTTTCGTTCCTTTTTGATTCTGTCCGCTATTTTAGTCAGCTGTGCCGGCTCCTCTGCCATAATTTTAGCAACCTTGGACGAGTCCGATAAATCAAAAACCGGAGTCCAGGTGTCCGGCATACGAATACTAAAGCGTGCAGAAAGCTCAATCCCCTTCTGCTGTAGCTTTTGTCCCAGCAGCTCACAGACCTGACCGCAGAAGGTTCCGTAGGTAGCTACAGCATAAACATAGGTTTCCGCCGGCACTCGTAGCTCAACGGCATCCATAAAGTCTTCCACATAAGCCGGAAGGCCATAGAAATAGGTGGGGCAGACCAGGCCCAAACGCTCTCCGACAGAAATTTCAACCGGCCCTGTCACTTCTTCCATGGAAAGGACCCGGTCTCCCGTAGCCTCCGCCAGCTTGCGGGCAGCAAAGGCACTGTTACCGGTAGCGGAAAAATACAAAATCATTAAGAGTACTCCCTTATTCGTCAAAATTGCAGTTTATTCTATCACATATCCGGAGGAAATGAACAGCCCTATTTCCTTCCCGTTAAAAAAGCCACCAAATTCCTTCCGGTCTGTGACAGGCGGTCCGAAAAAAAATACAGATGCAGCGGCAGCGGCCGCTCCAAACGGCAATAGCCAAATCCGGCGTTATCAACCGCTGAATCCCAGGCGGAAAAGAGCATGATGCTTTTCCCCATTGCCGTTTCAAACAGTGCCGTTGTCAGCTGAGCGCAGCTGCGAATGGTGGGCTGAAGGCTGTAGTCAGCACAGGCACGCTCAATAACAGGAGCAAAGCGCTTTTCCATGTCGCTGTCATACACCATGAAGGGGGTGCCGGAAAAATCCGAAGGGTCGGAAACCCGGCCAAAGCGTTCCGGAGAGTAGAGAATTCCGCAGCCGGTGTCATCCACCTTGACGGATACCAGCCCCGGAATGGCCGGAGTATAAAAGGCATGGGACAGGGCCATGTCCAGCTTGCCGGACTGGAGATTCAGCAGCAATTCCGACAGACGGAAAGCCTCAATGCTTACCTGATTCTTTTCCGGAAATCCTTCCATCCGCCGGTTGAGATGGGAAGGATTCCAGATTTCCGGGCAGCCGAGGCGGAGCCTCCCTGGCCCTGGCCTGCCGATATCCAGCATTTTCTCCAAAACTGCCCGGTAACGGAGCTCCTGGTCCTGCAAATAGCCGTGGAAGAGTTCCGCTGCCTGAGTTGGTTCAACGCCGCCGGTCCCCCGGACAAAGAGAGTTACGCCAACCTCTTCCTCCAATCTGGCCAGATGCCGGCTGATAGCCGGCTGAGATACATAAAGGCTGTTGGCAGCCCGGGACAAACTGCGGTTATCATAGACAGCCTTAAATACCGCTTTTTGGGTTTCCGTCAATTCTATCACGCCTTATAACTTTTTTGTTATAATCATTTTACTATAATAGCATTGGATTTTCAAGCGGCAGTAATGGTTTAATAAGTGTGTACGCATATACCCCTATACTACTTAACTAGGAGGAGAACAAACCGTGATTAATACCAATCATCGCATTGCCTTTGACCCTGAAAAATGCGTCGGCTGTCAGCAGTGCTACAAATCCTGCTTTGTTGATGTCATCCGCTGGGATGCCGAAAACAAAAAGCCCATCTTCAAGTATGTAGAAGATTGCGAACATTGCTTCTACTGCCAGTCCGTCTGCAAGAAGGACGCCATTGAAGTTATCCCGGACTACGCCAGCGAGCACCTGATGCAGTCCTTTGAGCAGTATCGTTAAGAAAGGGGCCAGATAATATGAGTGAGTATACGAAAGCCAGCTGTGACGTATTGGTTCTGGGCGGCGGTATTGCCGGTCTGACCTGCGCCACTTCTCTGAAAGAGCAGCGCCCTGACCTGGATATCCTGGTCTGCGAAAAGAACTTTGCCGGTTATGCCGGTAAGGCCAACCGCGGCGGCGGCGTTCTGCAGTACTTTGATTATGAAAAGACCAATCCTGAGCAGTTTGTAGCCTTCCATGACGCTGCCATCGGCGACGGGCTGGGCGACAAGGAGCTCATGAAGACCTATGTGGAAATGAACCACGACATGCTGGACAAGCTGGTCAGCTGGGGCGTAAACCTGCCCAGAGAAGAAGACGGCAAGTACCATGTTATGCCCACCGGTCCGTTCACCGCCATGATTTGCGTTGACCTGGATATTACGCTGAAGGTTCGCCGCAGCGCAGAAAAGCTGGGTGTCCGTTTCATGGACAAGACCGTTATGGCTGAGCTCACCACCGATGCCGGCAAGGTTACCGGTGCCGCCGTATACAGCCTGCTGGACGGCAGCATGACCATGGTTTCCGCCAAGGCCGTTGGCTTCGACAGACTTGTCCTCACATACAGCCAATAATCGATTATGCTGAAGAAAACCAGAAATTTTTGTTCTGTTGCCATTCTCGCCATCATCTCCTCCTGCACCAAAGGGGGAGGTGAGGCGGAATTCATCACCCTTACCCCGGCAACTCTGGAAGCGGCATATTCCGTTT
>JAKSQI010000136.1 GCA_024404215.1 Oscillospiraceae bacterium | reverse complement strand
AAGAATGCGCAGTCCCTGATCCTTCAGCTCGTTGACAACGGCCTTGATGGTGGAGGATTTGCCGGTTCCGGCATCGCCGGTAAGAAGAATGTTGGCTGCAGGCTTGCCGGCCAGCAGAGCCTTGGTGTTATCCAAAATAATGCCCTGCTCCCGCTTGTAGTCCACCAAATCAGCCAAACGCTGGGTATCCGGGTTCTTGACCGGAACAATTTCGTGGGCGTCGCTGACGTGGAACATATAGTAGCGGGCATACATGCCGTAGCCATAACGGCCAATGTTCTCCGTGCGATGGCGGTACTGACCGGCAATATCTGTACTGCCGGCTTCAAAGCCGGGGATGTAGTCCTTCCAGCCTAAAGGCCCGGTGAGGGCCTCCGGGGTCAGGTCGGCAATTTGCTGAAGTATTTCCAGCTCAGCATTAACAGAGGCGGCCAGAGAAGGGGACAGCTCCCTTTTGTTACAGATGGCTCGGATGTACACATTCTCATCGTCATTAACCAAGCCCTGTACATGCTCTGCCAGGGAAGGGGAATCGCTTTCCAAAAGGCTGTAAACGAATTCGCAGTAGCGGTCAACCGATTCAGTAATATGGCCGGAACCCAGTCCATCCATATAGGCACTCAAGGATTGAAGAACCCTGTCCTTAAGCAGATTTCGGAAAACTGTCAGCGCGTGAAGGCGCGCTGACAGCTGCATAATGTTTGTGCTCATTTCTGGTTGATGATGGCACCGGTGGCTCCGCTGGAAACCTGAGCGGCATAGCGCTTCAGATAACCGGACAGCTGCTTGGTTTTGGGAACAAAGGCAGCCTTGCGCTGAGCAAGAACCTCATCCGAAACCTTCAGCTCCAGCTTGTACTCGGGAATGTTGATGCTGATGATATCGCCTTCTTCAACCAGCCCAATCATGCCGCCGCTGGCAGCCTCGGGGGATACATGACCAATGCAGGCGCCGCGGGTGGCACCGGAGAAACGGCCATCGGTAATCAAGGCAACGCTTGTGCCCAAGCCCTGACCCATGATGGCAGAGGTGGGGTTCAGCATTTCGCGCATGCCGGGGCCGCCCTTGGGGCCTTCGTAGCGGATTACAACAACATCACCGGCGTTGATTTTGCCTGCCAGGATAGCAGCCATGGCATCTTCCTCGGATTCAAAGACACGGGCAGGACCTTCATGCACCAGCATTTCTTCAGCAACGGCGCTGCGCTTAACTACGCCGCCGTCGGGGGCCAGATTGCCCTTGAGAACGGCGATACCGCCGGTGGAAGAATAAGGATTGTCAATATCGCGAATAACGGAGGTATCCAGATTGCGGACATCGGCAATGTTTTCACCCATGGTTTTGCCGGTGCAGGTCATGACATCCAGACTCAGCAGGTTCGTCTTGGTCAGTTCCTTCAGAACAGCATACACACCGCCGGCTTCGTTCAGGTCTTCCATGTAGGTGGGGCCTGCAGGTGCCAGGTGGCAGAGGTTGGGAGTTCTGGCGGAGATTTCATTGGCCATGTCCAGATTGAATTCAACCTCGCACTCGTTGGCGATGGCGGGCAGATGCAGCATGGAGTTGGTGGAGCAGCCCAGGGCCATGTCGGCAGTCAGGGCATTGTAGATGGCTTCCTTGGTCATGATATCGCGGGCGCAGATGTTTTTCTTAACCAGGTCCATAATCTGCATGCCGGCGCGCTTGGCCAGGTCAATGCGGGCAGAGTAGGGGGCGGGAATGGTGCCGTTACCTCTCAAACCCATGCCAAGAACCTCAGTGAGGCAGTTCATGGAGTTGGCGGTATACATGCCGGAGCAGGAACCGCAGGAGGGACAGGTTTTTTGAACAAACTCTTCCAGCTTGGCATCGTCAATTTTGCCGGCGGCATAAGCGCCCTGAGCTTCAAACATGCTGGACAGGGAAGTCTTCTTGCCGCCAACACGGCCGGCCAGCATGGGACCACCGCTGACGAAGATGGTAGGCTTGTTAAGACGGGCAGCAGCCATCAGAAGACCGGGCACATTCTTGTCACAGTTGGGAATCATGACCAGACCGTCAAAGCCGTGAGCCATGACCATGGCTTCGGTGGAGTCTGCAATCAGGTCTCGGGTAACCAGAGAGTACTTCATGCCGATGTGGCCCATGGCAATGCCGTCGCAGACAGCGATGGCAGGGAAGACGATGGGGGTGCCGCCCGCCATGGCAACGCCCAGCTTAACAGCCTCGGTTACCTTGTCCAGATTCATGTGGCCGGGGACAATTTCGTTGAAGGAGCTGACAATACCGATAAGGGGACGATTCAGCTCTTCCTCCGTCAGACCAAGGGCACGATAAAGGGAACGGTGGGCGGCATTTTCATAGCCGTCAACCTGAGTATCTTTAATCATTCGATTAACCTCTTTCTAAAATGGAATACAGATTTGCACCCGCAGGTAAGATGCGGGAGCAAATCGTTCACATCGGAAGGAATTAGTTGTTGATGAGCTTATCCTCGTCGCTCCAGCTGTAGAGCTTGCGGATTTCAGCACCAACGGTCTCGGCAGGGTGCTCAGAGGCAAGCTTGCGCATGGCGTTGAAGTGTACCTGAGAGCCGGCGTCGGACATATCCAGCAGGAAGTCCTTGGCGAAGGTGCCGTCCTGAATGTCCTTCAGAATCTTCTTCATGGCAGCCTTGGTGTCAGCAGTGATGATTTTGGGACCGGTGATGTAATCGCCGTACTCAGCGGTGTTGGAGATGGAGTATCTCATGCCGGAGAAGCCGGACTGATAAATCAGGTCAACAATCAGCTTCATCTCATGGATGCACTCAAAGTAAGCATTGCGGGGGTCGTAACCGGCTTCAACCAAAGTCTCAAAGCCGGCCTGCATCAAAGCGCAGACACCGCCGCAGAGAACAGCCTGCTCACCGAACAGGTCGGTCTCGGTCTCCGTGCGGAAGTTGGTTTCCAGAACACCGGCGCGGGCGCCGCCGATACCCAAAGCATAAGCCAGACCGATTTCCAGAGCGTCGCCGGTAGCATCCTGCTCAACAGCAATCAGGCAGGGAACACCCTTGCCGGCCTGATACTCGCTGCGGACAGTGTGGCCGGGGCCCTTGGGAGCAATCATAACAACGTTAACATCCTTGGGGGGCTTGATGCAGCCAAAGTGGATGTTGAAGCCGTGAGCAAAGGCCAGAGTCTTACCTGCGGTCAGGTTGGGCTCAATGCTTTCCTTGTAGAGCTTAGCCTGCTTTTCATCGTTGATCAGAATCATGATCATGTCGGCAGCCTTGGCGGCTTCGGCAGCGGTCATGACCTTCAGACCCTGAGCCTCAGCCTTTGCCCAGCTCTTGGAGCCTTCATACAGACCAACAACAACGTTTACGCCGCTTTCCTTCAGGTTCAAAGCGTGGGCGTGACCCTGAGAGCCATAACCGATGATGGCAACGGTCTTGTCGGCCAGGTACTGCAGGTCGCAGTCCTGCTGATAAAAAATTCTTGCATCTGCCATGATAATATACCTCTTTTCAAAATTTCAAATAGAATTTACTATTTTGTATGAAAGCACGGTGGCTGACATATTAAAGCTTAACTGCCTGACGCAGGTTTACGCTGCCGCGTTCCAGCGTGCATACGCCGGTACGGCAAATTTCAATGACGTTGTAATCCATGAGCAGCTCAATGAATTCGTCAATCTTCTGGCGCTTGCTGGTGAGCTGGAATACGATAGACTCTTTGGTATAGTCAACGGTTTCAGCCCCAAAAGCTACAGCAGCATCCAGAACATCCCGACGGATGTCTGCATTGTTTTCTACCTTAATCAGCAGAACCTCGCGGCTGATAGAGCTGATTTCGTCCAGTTCCTTGATGGATACAACGTCAGGCAGCTTGTAGAGCTGATCCATCAGCTGTTCCTTGTTGCGCTGGTCACCGGCGGAAACCACGGTGATACGGGAATAGGCATCCGTTTCGGTTTCGCTTACGTTCAGGGAAGTGATATTGAACTGACGGCGACGGAACATGCTGGTAACACGGTTCAGAACACCATACTTGTTGCGTACCAGAATGGCAATGGTAAAGTTATTCACACTCAGTCACCCACCTTTACATCGGTAATGATGTCATCCATGGAGCCTCCGGGAGGCAGCATGGGAAGAACAAATTCGTCCTTGTCAATCATGCACTCAACCAGATAAGTACCCTCGGCAGCAAAGGCTCTGGTCAAAGCCTCATCCAAAGCTTCCGGAGTTTCAACGCGCTCGGCTTGGGCACCAAAGGCATGGGCAAGCTTAACGAAGTCCGTTTTACGGGCATTCAGGTTGGTGTTGGAATAGTGCTTGTCAAAGAAGAGAGTCTGCCACTGGCGAACCATGCCAAGAACACCGTTGTTCAAAAG
>JAKSQI010000135.1 GCA_024404215.1 Oscillospiraceae bacterium | reverse complement strand
GCTGGCAGGTTGCGCAGAAGTCAAAATCCAGCCCGTAAAAGCAGCCGCCGCACTCGTTGCAAATCCAGTCTTCGTCGCATTTGGCGCAGTGTGCCTCACCGTTTCCATGGTCACAAACCCATTCACCGGCGAGGGTTAACGCATACAGACAGGTGTCGCAGCCGCTGCAGTTGAGGGAATGCCCGGCCCATTTGCCGTCAAAACCTGCATCGTGACAGTCCATGCATAAATTTTTAATTCCCTGTGCCTTACAGTCGGCGCAGGAGTCCGGGTCAAGAGCTAAACAATACACACAGTGGTTGTCGTAAGAAACACAGTCCTCGCACAGCGAACACTCCAGACAGATCCAGACACCGTTCGCGGCGCATCTGTCGCAGGCTTTGCAGTGAGAGGCCGAATCGTAATAGCAGCCGTTGTCATCACAGCATGCGTGACAGTATACGCAGATGGTATCGCCAACTTCACGGATTTTGCCGCAGAAGGGGCACTCGCGCAGTTCGTAATACTCCTCGGAGTGTTCCAACTCCTCGGCATCCTCCGCATGCACATGGCCGCCGGTGAGCGGAATCAGCTGCAGGCAGAGCAGCAGAACCAGCAGCAGGCTGAGGCTTCGTTTTACCACATGTTTCATTTCCGGTCTCCTCTCATAAAAAACACTGGGGGACCCGCTTTTACGGGCGGGTATACTCTCATAGCCTACATTATAATATGATGGCGGGAGACTTCGCCTCCCCCAAACGGGTAGGTTTTGGCAGAAACAAAAAGGGCGGCTGAGTCACTCAGCCGCCAATGGTTATTTGATGACAATGCCAAGGCTTCGGACCGCAAGGGCCAGTTCGGTGCGGGTATGGAAGCCGGTTTTCTGCAGAAGGGAGCGAATATGATATTTCACCGTCTCCGGCGAGATGGCCAGCCGTCGGCCGATTTCCGTGTTGCTGTCCCCGGTTTGGAGCTCTCGCAGCACTTCCAGCTCACGGTCGGTGAAGCTGCTGCTGTCCGTTAGGCCAATGGGAACTGAAGGGGCACAGTCAGGGAAAATCTGCTCACCTGCCATGGTTCGGTCCATTACCTCAAGGATGGGGGCGCTTTCCACTTCCTTGTACCAGAAGGAGTCCACGCCGATACTTCTGGCGCGGGCAATCCAGGTGGCTTCCGGCATACTGGTGACGATAATGATTTTGATGGCAGGAAACTCCCTTTTTATTGCTTCGGAGGCATCCAGTCCGCTGGCCCCGAACTCCGTCATCACATCCATCAAAATCAGGTCTATGGGTTTGCTGCGGCAGAAGGTCAGGGCCAGCGCGGCATTGGAGATAGACGCAGTGAGATGGTAGCGTCCGCTTTCGGTTACAAAAATTTCCAGCAGCTGACGGGGCATCAGCTGGTCTTCTACAATCAGTACATTATAGGACACAGTTACAACCTCCCTTGGGTATGGTCAGGGTTAATGCAAAGCCGGCGCTGCTGTCTATCCCCATGGTACCGCCTGCTTTTTCTAACCGACGGCGGAGTGCGGTCAGGCCACCGCCTTCCATGATTGGACCGACCGGCCCACTGCCGTCATTGGTGAAGATTACCGTAAGTCGGTCTGCCTCTTCCAGAACGTTGATATGGAGTGATGAGGCGCCGGCATGCTTGACCGCATTGGTCATGGCCTCCTCTGCGGCCTGAGAAAAAAGCAGAAGGGCTTCCGCATTTTTGGTTTGCGGGACCCGGTCGTAGACAAGACGGATGCCGATGACGGCAGCCAAAGCGTCTAAATCTGCCAGGGCGTTGTTTTTGACCTGGCTGTCCCCCTCCATACAAAGCAGAAGGATGTTTTTCTGCCAGGTTTTCTGTACGGATTCCTGTTCGGCGGGATTGCCGCTGCGGATGGCCTTTTCCGTGGCGAGGAGGAGACGATTCATTTCGTCATGGATGCGAATCTTGGTGTTCAGGACCTCCTGCCGGCGTACCGTTTCATCTATGGTTTTGCTGTACTCCTTCATAATCCGGTTCTGGGCAGCCAGACGCTGGGTTTCCTTCTGCAGAGCCTCTGACCGACGGTACAGCTCGGTGATATCTTCAGCCAGCAGCTCATAGCAGGGTTCTGAAGCCAGCAGGAAGAGCCTGTGGGAAAAGCGGATTACGGATTTGTCCGGCAATTCAATTAGGTGCCGATGGCCAAGGGCTTCGTAAAATTCACAGCCATTGAGCAGCCAGCGGCCGGTGATAGCAAAGGCCAGTTCCTGCATACGGTGGTTGGCGAGAATCACCTGCCCGTTTTTACGGTAGCAGCAGATACCGGCGGGGTTTTGGTCCACCGCCTCTTTGACAGCCATTGGCGTGATATGGGCCCGGGCGTAGCCCAGGCAGGATTTCAGGCGGAAAACACAAAGCAGGGAAAGCAGGGCCAACAGAAGGGGATAGAGCCCGAAGGGCGCCGTCCCGGCGGCTTCCGCCAGGGGATAGGACGGACCACCCAGCTTTGCAACGGAGATACCCCGGCAGATTTCCATCAGAAAATAGAGCAGGAAAGCGGCTGCCGTGTCAACCAGAACCATGGCATACCGTTTCTGTCCCACTGACAGAATAGCAGAAATCAAGAAACCGGCTATCAGCACAATAGCCCAAAAACAAATAAAATTGCGTGGGAGGATACTGAGGGCAGAAAAGGAAATCATAGAAGGTCAACCTCCTCTCCCAAAGACAGCCGGACATAGCTGACGCCTTCCTCCCTTTCTATGGTACCATTGACCATGTCCGGCAGGATGAGGGAAGCCCCTTCAAAGGTCAGCTTCAAAAGCTTGCCTGACAGGGTGACCTGCAGCGCCTGCAGGGTAGGAAGGGCCTGCTCAAGCAAGGCCTCAAAAAGGGCATAGGCATCAATCAAAGCCTCCGAGGGGCAGAGACATTCATCGGAATCGCTGAAGAGTTCAGCCGGAATACCGGCTTTGTTCAGATAGCGGAGAGATTCCGCCAAAGCCAAATCCAGCTCAGCTCGCTTCATCCCTTCGTCCGATGCCAGCAGCATTAAGTTGGAAAGCCTTTTGATGTAGGCTGCATAAAGGCTTATCTGACGCATGCTGTGTTCAAAACAGGCGGAGTCTTCCTCAGCACAGGAAGCCAAACGGGAGATTTCACGGGACTGGGGAAGAACACGAAGAGCAATAGCGTCATAGACAGCATTTTTAGCACTGATTTGGGCCCGGTGCTCCTGCAGTGCATTGGCTTGGCGGACCAGTTCGTTTTCTTCCGCAATGGCGTCACGGGTTTCTTCCAGCTGCCGATTAATTCGATTCAGTTCGGTAATATCCACCTGTCGGAAGGCAAAGCCGCCGGAAACAGGGCTGCGGTAGACGATGGTATTGTCGTTTAGGGTAACAGGACCCGGCAGGAACCTTTGTTCCTTCGTTAGGGGCAAGGCGGATTTACTTTGATACACCGGCTTGAAATCCAAATCTGTAATGCTGGCTGCCAGGCTGGATTCCCGAAAAAGGGTTTCATAGCCTTTGTTAGAGGGAACCAGGCCAATGGTGATGCAGAGTATCCAAAAGCCGCCCATGGTATAGCAGGCGATATCCTGAAACTCACCCAGATTGGAACCCCACAGCACAGGAAGGCGGCCTATGTTCAAAAGATAGAGCCCGGTAATACCTAAGCCCATATAGGCAATGGGAATCCACGTGAGCTTCCTGCTGGCCGAAAGCCGGCATTTGAGAAAGAGAATAATGGTGGAGTATAGGAAAAAGAGCCAAGCCCAAACGGTAATAATCCAAAACAGGGGACGGTGGTCGTAATCCCAGTCCCAGCCGGCAAAGCCGGGGCGAAAGGAGAAGACCTGCTGATGATAATCATTGGTAAGCACCAGAAGAATGCAGAGGAGAGAGAGCACCCCTGTGACAAGCTGAACAGGGGGCAGCTTCTTCTCAGGGGGGCGGTCAATACTCAAGGCCGCCTGAAAAGAAAGCTGAGGAATATACAGCATGGGAATGTAAAACAGATACCAAAGGAAACGGGAAATGGTGCCGTTTTCCTCAAAGGCGATAAACTTGGCTGCCCGGAGAAGACTCCAGATAAGAATCATGGCGCCTACCGCGGACAGAAAGCGCCGCATTCTTCTGTCAATAATGCGGGTTGCAAAGTAGGCCCAAAAGAGAACGGCCGGTAAAAGATAGAAAACGGAGCTGGTTCGGCGCAGCATGAGGACGCTGTCAACCGGAAGAATATAGAGGAGGGAGAGGAGAGCATAGGAACCCGCCAGCAGACCAAAGGCCCGGAGGGACCGTTTGACAGGATTCATGGCACGAATCACCCCTTTCTCTCACAAGGTACAGGAATATCCTTTTCCTGTCAAGCTATGTACCGGAACAAGGGGGAGATTCCGGTAGGAAAAGAAGAAAAAGAGACCATGACAAGCTTGCGTCATGGCCT
>JAKSQI010000134.1 GCA_024404215.1 Oscillospiraceae bacterium | reverse complement strand
CATGCAACCGAAGAGTGCCACAAGACTAAGCCTTTGGCCTATGAAATTGAACCCGGACACTTTGTCAAGTGCCACTTAGTGAAGGAGGGACAATAATGGCTCCCTTGCTTGAGGTAAAGAATCTAAAAAAATACTTTAAGGCCGGTGCCGGCTTCCTCCATGCTGTAGACGATGTCAGCTTCACCCTTGATGCAGGAAAAACCTTGGGTGTTGTTGGTGAATCCGGCTGCGGAAAGAGCACATTAGGGCGCACAGTACTTCATTTGCTGGACCCGACCGATGGACAGATCCTTTTTAATGGGGAAGATGTAACCCGCCCCAATAAGAAGAAACTGAAGGAACTGCGTGAAAACATGCAGATTATCTTCCAGGATCCTTTCTCTTCTCTGGATCCCCGTAAGACTGTGTCCGACGCAATTATGGAGCCCCTGATTGTTCGTGGCGGCATGTCTAAGGCAGATATGCTGAAGAAAACCAGAGAACTGATGGATACGGTAGGCTTGGCTGCCCGCCTGGAAAACTCCTATCCCCATGAACTGGATGGCGGGCGCCGTCAGCGTATCGGTATAGCAACAGCTTTGGCTTTGGAACCTAAGTTCATCGTTTGCGACGAGCCGGTTTCTGCCTTGGATGTTTCCATTCAGGCGCAGGTAATCAATCTGATGCTGGACCTGCAGGAACAGCATGGGTTGGCCTATATGTTTGTTACTCACGATTTGTCTGTTGTTAAGTACATTTCCGATGACATTTTGGTTATGTATCTAGGCCAAGTGGTTGAGAAGGCTCCTGCCGATGAGTTGTTCGCCAACACCCTGCACCCCTATTCCAAGGCTTTGCTTTCTGCCATCCCTATTCCCAAGTATCCCAATGACTCCAAGCGTATTCTGCTGAAGGGCGAGATTACCTCTCCCATCAATCCCAAGCCCGGTTGCCGATTTGCAGCCCGTTGCCGTTACGCCTGTGAGAAGTGCAGTCAACCTCAGCATTTGGAGGAGTGCTCACCCGGGCATTTCGTTGCGTGCTGTCGTTATAAGGAAATACAAGATATCAAGGAGGAAAACTAAAATGAGTAAAACCAAAAAAATCCTGTCAGTTCTGCTCGTAATGGCTCTGGCCCTTTCAATGCTGGCCGGCTGTGGAAGCAAGCCCGCTGACACCAAGCCTGCTGATGCAGAAAAGCCTGCAGATTCCGCTCCCGCAACAGATGGCGGTGAGGCAGCTCCTGCTGAGCCTGTAGAATCCGACCGTGTGCTGCATATTGCAACTTCCGGTGATACCGGCACCCTGCATCCTCTGTCTGCATCCGGCGGCTTTGTCAGCATGCAGTATAACTATTACGAGCCCCTGTGGACCTTTGACGGTCAGGGCGAGCGCGTTTGGAAGCTTGCCACTGCCTATGATCAGGTTGGTCCTACCGAATTCACCCTGAAGCTTCGTGAAGGTGTTACCTTCTCCAACGGCAATCCCATGACTGCTGACGATGTTTACTTCTCTGCTTACATGTGCAAGGACGATGCCCGTTTCTATCTGAACGTTGGCTACATCGACTTTGACAAGACCAACATTGTTGACGATTACACCATTGATGTATGGTACACTTCTGAAAGCTATACTCAGGATAACTCCTTCTCCCAGCTGATGATTCTGGATAAGGAATCCTATGATGCCGAAGCTCTGTCCACCCGTCCCATCGGTACCGGCCCCTATGTAGTAACTGACTATGTTGTAAACAGCCATGTCACTGTTGAAGCACGTGACGATTACTGGGGAGGAAAGCCCGCTATCAAGACCATTGAGTATAAGGTTATCAATGAAACTGCACAGATGGTTAACGCTCTGGAAGTAGGCGATGTTGATATCTGCGCTGTTCCTGTTGATGAAATTGAGTATGTTGAAGGCTTGGGCTACAACATTGCTCAGCACTTTGGCGGCTATGCTAACACCGCTCTGTACAGCTTTGCCGGTGCTCTGAGTTCTAAGGAAGCTCGTTACGCCGTATCTTTGGCAACTGACCGTGAGTCCATCAGCTACCTGATGTACAAGGGCATTAGCTCTGTTCCCAGTTATCCTACTTCTGAGCACTGCTTGGACTATGAAGAGCGCTTTGCCAATATGAATGTTGTTTATTCCGAAGGCTACAATCCTGAACTGGCGAAGGAATATGCTGAGAAGGCTGGCTTGGTTGGTAAGACTCTGAAGATTATTACCAACGGTACTGAGGCATACAACGATGCCGCTACTATTATCCAGTCTAATCTGGAAGCTATCGGCGTAAAGGCTGAGATTCAGTCCTATGACTCTGCAACCTACTTCAGCGTTGTAATGGATGAGTCCAACTTTGATATCGCTCTGTTCTATCTGTCCTCTCCCTCTATGCTGGCCTGTGACGTTATGTCCGCTTACCTGACCTTTATTCCCTTGGGCTGGCACGATGAAGCCCGTGATGAGTATCAGGCCGTTACGGATAAGATTTTGACCGAGATGGACGATGCCAAGCGCGCTGACCTGACCTATGAATGCCTGGAAATCTTTGAGGATTACTGCCCCTGGTTTGCTCTGAATGAGTCTGTTACCAGCACGGCTGTATCCAAGGATGTAGGCGGTGCAAACTATTATTTGGCAGGTAACCTGTTCCCCATTGACCTCTACTGGGTTAACTGAGACTTTTTAAGCAAATAAGTCGTACAAACATAAGTTTCCCGGCGGCCGTAAGGCCGCCGGGATTTTTTTGTTGACCAGGAGAGTATAATAGGCTATAATTGCTTCATAGGTTTTCTGTATGGATTTTGTTGAGAGAGGAGAGACTGCTTTGCTGCTCAGTACCTGGATTATCAGCTATGAATTATCCGGACAATATGAATGCATTCCTATGATTGTGAATGGCGAGCGCACCATAGAAAGTGTCCGTCTCTTCTCTAACGAGGGCATATCCGGCCTTTCACCTCAATACATCTACGTGGGGAATACCTTAGATTTTTTTGCGGGCCAAGAAGGGACAAAGGGCGTCCTTCTTGCTTCCGGGCAGGATGTTATATTTGTTAACGGTGCCGATGTTACCGATGTTCTTAACGATTTAATCGTTGTGTTTGATAAATATCGCCGCTTTGAGGAAAACCTTAAGTCTGCTGCTTTGGAGAGCAATCCCTATCAAAGCATGCTGGATGTGATACACGACCTATATCGGTGCCCCATGCTTTTTGGTCAAAAGGATTTGCACATTTATGCTTTAACCGGCCAGTATCCGGAGTCGGAGGTCTACCCCGGTTGGGATACTATCAAAAAATACAATACCATTCCCATGACTGTGATATCCACCACAAAGGCCCCGGATATGACCAAATATCCGGAGTCTATCAAGACGGTAGCCATTCCGGTTTCTCCGGAAGAGAATAAAAACTGTTCTTATCAGATTCGCTCCAATGTGTATTGTCGGGGCGAATTGTGGGGCCATCTGTATATTTACTACAAGAAGAAATCCATTTCGCCGGCTATTACCCAAATTGCCCGCTACTGTGCCGATGCCTACGGTGCTTTGCTGGACCGGATTGTTGCAGAGGATACCTCTGCCCGCTTCAAAAAATACACCTTTCTTGCGGATATTATCAGCGGGAATGTGGTGGAGCCGGAAAACATAGCCAATCTTTACTGGCAAATGGGCTGGGAGAAGGGGCAGGAGCTTAAGCTTTACAAGCTGCAGTTTATAGCGGAACAGACAAACGAAATCTTTTTTGATTACACCTATAAGTCCATTGAGGCCAGCATTCGCAATGAAATTGTCTTTCCTTATCAAAACAGTGTCATCATCATTGCGCCGGCAGGAGAAGAAACGGACAGCCGAATGTTCCATACCATCCGGCAAACCATGAAAGCCGGAGATTACCGCTGCGGTATCAGCTATCCCTTCCGGAATCTCATGAATGTGGCAGAGGCTTATTTTCAGGCGGATTTCGTGGCTGCTTCACCCTATTTGCTGCGCCATGACAAGGATAGCTTTCTTCGCTATGACGATTATGCCTTTGCCGGACTGATTTCCTATGTTCAGCAGAATATGAACTACCGCCAATTTGTTATGCCGGAACTCTTAAAGCTGTATGAGCTGGACCGTGAGAGCGGAACTGAGTACTATCAAACTCTCTTCTGGTTCCTTGTGAATAATGGCCATGCAGCCAATACGGCAAAGCAGCTGTATATTCATCGAAATACCCTGAAATACCGCATGGACCGCATTGAGGAAATCGTCAAGCTGGATTTAACCGACCATGAAACAGTGGCTTTCCTTCGCCTCTGCTATTCTCTGCTTTTGGCAGACTATCCCATTGGTCAAATAAACTCCCGGGAGCCGGGAGAAGAATAAAAGAATTCTTTGAGTCCAGCGGTGTGATGTCAAGTGAAGAAAAATAAAAATCCTTTTTATTTTTGAT
>JAKSQI010000133.1 GCA_024404215.1 Oscillospiraceae bacterium | reverse complement strand
GCCAGCTCCTCTTCTATCCCTCCCCTCCCCTGCGTGCCAAGCTGATAATCCCGAAAAACCTTCGCAGCATACTGCCATATCTGATGGACAAAGTCAATGCGGGACAGCAAATCTGCAAAGCTGACAGCATTGAAGATAACGGAAAAATAGGAGATTATTCCGTTTTCTTCAGTGTTGCGCACACGCTGGCCGTATACCTCCAGCTGAGTGTTCTCTACTTCCCGTGCGGCCTGAATATCCTCCTGAAGCTCCTGCTCCAGTTGATTGCAAACCACAGCCTGCTGTTCCAAATTATTGATGATTTCTTCGGCAATTACCACCTGACTGTCTAGAATCTCTTTCTTTTCCAGAACAGTCAGATGCTCACTGCGCATGGCATTGATGCGGGCTTCCACCTCAGCAGCCTTCTTTTCCAGATTGGCTGCTTCCTGCTGAAGCTCATCCAATGCCGACTCGCTTTCCGCCCCCAGCACCGCATAGCTGACAGCACTGACAATAACAGAGCCGGCCAGCACAATGGCCAAAAGGATGGCGATAAAGCGAATCACCTTTTTGTTGTTCATACCCTTAAACCTTCAAATAATTCTTAATAGCCATGGTACTGCCGCCCACACCTACGCAAAGGCCGATAATCAGGAAAATCAGCAGCAGGGGCAGGGCAACCGTGGCAAAGGGAACCAGGGAGATGAAGCTGACGGAATAGTCAGATAGAATGATATTGGTCAGAAGTTCATAGAGGCCCCACTGAACCAAATAGGCCAGCAACGCTCCCAGGAGTCCCAAAATAAAGCCCTGGAGCAGGAAGGGCCAGCGAATGAAGCTGTTGGTGGCACCTACCATTCTCATAATGGCGATTTCATCCTTGCGGTCAATGGTGGTAAGCTTTACCGTGTTGGACATAATAAAAAGGGATACAATAATCAAAACAACCACCAGACTTAAGGATACCACGCTGATAATGTTGCGGGCCGTAACAAAGCCCTGGGCAACATTGAGATTCGCTTTGATTTCGGCAATGCCGGGAATGCGGCTCAAACCAACCTGAACATCCGTAATGTTGGCAACATCATCCATATAAACCGCATAGCGGTCACGAAGGATATCGGAATCCAAATCATCAAACTGCATGGTGTCATCGTATTTGCCTACGAAGCTCTGATAAGCCTCTTCCTTGGAAATAAACTCTGCAGAGGTCACATGCTCCACCGACAGCACCGAAGACTTTAAAGCCTCTCCCCCGTTTTCCTGAGAATAGGCCTTGTCCACAAAGGCAATAACAACATTTTCATCCTCAAAATCAGCAACAATGCTGTTTACATTCATGGCCAACAGAGAGAAGCTGCCCATAATAACCAAACAGGCCACAGTAATGGCGACTGAGGCGAAGGACATGAAGCCGTGGGTAAAAATGCTGCTTACGCCCTCTTTAATATAATAACCAGTGTTAGACTTCTTCATAGTTGTAATATCCATCCATACCATCAGAAATTAGGTGACCGCCGTCAATGGCAATAACACGCTGTGAAAATTCGTCAACCATGGCTTTTTCATGGGTAACGATAAGAACAGTTGTTCCCAGCTCATTGATTTTCTGCATCAGCATGAGGATTTCCAGGCTTCTGGCAGGGTCCAGGTTGCCGGTAGGCTCATCGGCAATGATGGTAGAGGGATTATTCACCAAAGCTCTGGCGATGGCAACACGCTGCTGTTCACCGCCGGACAGCTCATTGGGATGCATCGTGGCCTTATCTGCCAAACCGACCAAATCCAAAACGTAGGGAACGCGCTTGCGGATTTCCCGGTTGGGGGCACCTACGACCCGCATGGCAAAGGCAACATTTTCATAAACGGTCTTCTTTTCAATCAGGCGGAAGTCCTGAAAGACGATGCCCAGAGTGCGACGGACATAAGGCAGCTTGCGCATGCGGATTTTATCCATCATATAGCCATTGACCAGAATACTGCCGGAGGAAGGTGAAATCTCACCGGTAATCAGCTTCATCAGAGTGGATTTACCGGACCCGGATGGGCCAACCAAAAAAGCAAATTCGCCATCACGCAGAGTAAAGCTAATTCCCTTCAGCGCTTTGATGCCATTAGCATATTCTTTGTATACATCGTTAAACTGAATCATACTAAACTAAATCCTTATTTGAAAATTCCCTTTCAATCAGTAGACGTTGTACTGAGAATCCAGGTACTGACGAACCATCATGGCAACCTTGAATACAATGGCAGAATCAAACTCGCGCAGATCCAGTCCGGTCAGCTTTTTAATCTTTTCCAGGCGGTACACCAGAGTGTTGCGGTGTACAAAAAGCTTACGGGAGGTTTCCGAAACGTTCAGGTTGTTCTCAAAGAACTTATTGATGGTGAAGAGGGTTTCCTCATCCAGGGCTTCAATGGGGTTCTTCTGGAAGATTTCAGACAGGAACATTTCGCAGAGGGTGGTGGGCAGCTGATAAATCAACCGGCCGATACCCAAGGTTTCATAATTGATGATGGTTTTTTCGGTTTCAAAAACCTTGCCCACCTCAATGGCCACCTGAGCCTCCTTGAAGCGGTCGGAGAGCTCGCGAAGATGCTGGGCGGGGGTTCCGATACCAATGGTACACTTGAGGTTCAGCTCGGAAGCCAGCTTGCGTTCAATACCGGCAGCCAGAGTGCCTGCCTGCTCTACCTCATGAGGCAGGCCGCAAAGCTTGATGACAGCAATGTCGTTCTCCCCCACGGAGAAGACAAAGTCATTCTGCTTGTCAGGGAACATGCTCTGAACAACCTCAAGGGCAGAGGACTCCGTTTTACCCTCAATGCGAACAAGCAGGACCACGCGGGTAATATCAGAGGGGAAATGGAGTTCTTTAGCTCTCACATACACATCGCCGGGCAGCATGTTGTTGGAAATAATATTCTTCACGAAGGTAGAATTATCGTGGTTTTCCTCATAATTCGCCTTGGCCTCGCAGATGGCTACATAGGCCATAATGCAGATGGTGCGGGCATAATCGTCCTCGCCGTCAACAAAAACAGCATAGTCAAAGCGATGACCGTTGCCGCCGATAAAACGGAAGGTGCGGCCATAGCTGCGGACTGTTTTTTCGTTGGAATCCTCATTGCCACCCACGAAAACACCAATATAAGAGCCAATCATGGACAGCTCGTTGCTGGCAATAACAGTGCCATTGGCATCAATAACACCCATGGGACGGGTGGTGGCATCCTTCATCTGTACAATAACGCTCTGTAAAATTCTGCTGGACATAGTTTTCGCCCTCCATAAAATGGCATACTCCAAGTATTCGTAATTTTAATGAAGACATAATACACGAATTTTGCCACCAATTCAAGGGGGATAGCGCAATTTCTTTGTACATAACCCAATAAAGAACGCACTTTTCAAGGTTGAATTCTTTCATATTCAACAAGGTGTCAAAAACCGGGCTTGTTTTTTGGCGAAAATCACTTGTTCATAATGCCAAGAACCCAGGGCACAAGAGGGGCTTACCGTCATTCGGGCTGAAAAACAGCCTCCGCCTCCTCCACAGTCAGCTCCCGGAACTGGCCGGGCGCCAAGGCCTCATCCAGCTTCAGCCCGCCAATGGCCAGGCGTTTGAGATAGGTAACCGGTTTCTGCCGGCTGCCCAGCATTCGACGCACCTGATGAAACTTGCCTTCCCGGATGAAAATATAAGCCTTACCCGGCCCGGACAGCTGCAATATTTCCAGACGGCCCGGCAGGGTGGTAAAGTCTTTTAGGGCAATCCCCTCTTCAACAGCCCGGCAATCCTCTTCCGTGAGAACGCCTTCCGTTTCTACATAATACTTCTTATAAACCATTTTATTGGGAGAAATCACCCGATGGGCAAAGGCGCCGTCGTTGGTCAGCAGCAGCAGCCCCTCCGAGTTCTTGTCCAGACGTCCGGCAGGAGCCAGCCCCAAGCGGCGCAGTTCCGGCGTCAGCAGGTCAATTACCGTGGTTTCTGACCTATCCTCCGTGGCAGACAGGACTCCGTCTGGCTTATTCATGATGAAGTAGCGCAGGGGCTTCCAGCCAATGGCCTCACCCCTAACCAGGATTTCATCCCTGTCCGCATCAAATTTTTCAGCCCCGGAGCGTACCGCCGCCCCGTTCACCAGAACCTCGCCCCGGCGTATCATGGCCGTGGCTTCACTGCGGGTGTACTTTCCGGAGGCAGCAACCAGCTTATCCAGCCTCTGTAAGGACATGCTTCGCCTCCGCTCTTTCTTATATAACGCAGTTATTGTAACCTTTTTGTAACCATTTGTCAAGAACCGGTCCTTTCCTTCGGCCCACAAACACAGATTATAGCAGACCTTTTCGGTTAAAAACGAAAAGTTACAAATAATTCAAAAGAAAGCGGGTGCCTCCTAAGAGGCACCCGCTGCAGACTGTCAAAGAACCCGTGTTTTGGCTAAGCCAAAGCACGGGTTGAATTCAT
>JAKSQI010000132.1 GCA_024404215.1 Oscillospiraceae bacterium | reverse complement strand
CATACAAGCCGGCCGGCAGCTTCTTAACCTCTTCGGCGGGTTTGCAGGGTACCACGAAGATTTTCTGCTTCTGGAATTCCTCCCAGGACATATAGTCCTCACAGCCTGTGGCGGCGTAGAAAAAGCGTACTCGCTCCTCCTCTGTCAGATTGCCGGTATAGGCCTTAACATATTCGGGGCCCAGCTTTTCACAAACCTTGACACAGACATCAAAGTCAGACAGGGATTCACCTACCGGGGGGCAGCAGGGATTGGTTTTGTATACCGATACAAAGTTACCGCTGGACATGTCGTTACCCAGCTCGTTCATCTCGTGCTTGGTGGCAACGGGGAGAATAAGGTCGGCAAAGTAACAGTCATTTTCCAGCCAGGGATGCTGGGCCACGATGCATTCAATGGACTCATGCTGATAGGCAACAGCCTGCATGTTGCCATGATTCCAGCAGGTAACCTGACAGGGGGCATCGGTCCAAATCATGTGAATCTTGCTCAGACCGGGACGGGGGTACTGCATTTTTTCAAACTGATATTGCTGAGTGGGGTAGCGGTAGTTGTCCTTGTTGCCCTGCTGGCTGGAAGAGAAGCACTGCAGGCCGCGCCATTCGGCATGTCCTTCCAGAATGGCCGTATGAATCATGGTTCGGGGAATGAACTGCTTGGGGGCCGGCAGCTCCTTGAACAGGTCAATCAGCTCCGGAGCCCGTTTGGCCTGAATATCATTCACTATGAAACGCTTCATGTTGATGTGGGGGGCAACATCACCGTCAACCGGACGGAGGGCATCGCAGATGTGGGGCATCATAGGGGCGAATTTGCCCTGATAGGGAACGGGATAGTCCCGGTTCCAAAGGCTCCACTCCAGCATTTTGGCCTGGTGGACACCGGGCTTGCCCAAGCCCTGCATGCCCAACAGCATAACCTCCAGACGGGCTGGTTCGGAGGAATAGGGGCCGCGGATATAGCAGCCGCCGTTTCCGTGGATGATGCTGGTAGTGTCCTTGGCCCACTTGCGAGCCAGGGCCTTAATGGTATATACCGGTACACCGCACTTTTCGCTGGCCCACTCAGGGGTCTTGGGTATGCCGTCTTCCTGGCCCATTACATAGTCAACGAACTTGTCAAAGCCGTAGGCATGGGTGGCAATATAGTCCTTGTCGTAGGTTTCTTCCTTCAGCCAAATATAGGCAATAGCCAGCTGAAGGGCGGCATCGGTGTTGGGCAGAACCGGAATCCACTTATCTGCATGGACAGCAGCCCCGTAGTTCAGGTCCGGGCATACATAGATGCTTTTTAATCCGATTTCCGTGAGCCAGTAGCACAGACGGCTGGGCATATGGCTGACAACACCGAGAGGCGTGGTTTCCGGGTCACAGCCCCAGAAAAGCAGCATGTCACTGTTCTGCGCAATATCCGGATAAAGATTGGTCTGAGGGGCCATTTCTCCGACTGGTTCGCAGCCCCAAACGTACTTGGCACCCCAGAACCAGCCTTCCCAGCTGTCGGCATTGCGCATCTGGAGGGTATAGCCGCCCATGAGACTGAGCAAACGGTTGGGACAGCCATGGCTGGGGGAAACGTTCTTGCCTTCGCCGTGCATGTCAGCCTGACAGAGAACGGCCTCCGGCCCATAGGTATTCTTCATGCGCTTGAGCTCATTGGCAATGATTTCTGAGGCCTCGTCCCAGGAGATACGCACGTACTTGCTTTTTCTTCGGTTTTGTGGGTTTCGCTCTCCGTTGGGATCCTAGTCAACACGCTTGAGGGGGTAGGAGACACGGTTGGGGGAGTAGACCCGGGACTTGTAGCCTAGGCCCAGCGGGGAAATCGTAACACGGTCCGGCGCAGAAAAGCTGCTGCCCCGGGCTTCAATTACCCAGGGGTTGCAGTTCTTGTCCGTGTATTCTTTGTCATAAAAATAAGGACGGATGCGGGTAATGCGCCCGTCCGTAGAGTCAACCTCGCAGGGGGCACCGGATTCAGGCCCCATGAGACTGAAGCTGACAACGTTTTTTTCATCCGGTGTAAATTTTTTCTTGCTCATATGCAAACCTCCCGGGGCAAAAGCTGCCCGTGATAGGATTCCTGTCCGACCAAAACAGCACAGGACTGTTGGCCTATATATTGACATTATATAGTAAGAAAGGACTGAGGGAAATAGAAAATGGGACATTTTATAACAACCTGGAGGTTGTTATAAAAGAGGGCTCAGAAGGAGGAATGCCTTGAAAAAAGGGAATTCTGGCCTTGACTTTGGTATAATTCAAAGGTTTATAATTTTCCTGTAGTATGAAACTGCGGCAGTGTGGCTGCTGCAGGAAATCGATAGTTCAATCCGGAGGCTTCTCCGGAGAGTATGGAGGATAATATGAAAGACGTAGTAATTGTCGAAGCCTGCCGTACTGCGGTTGGTAAAATGGGCGGCTCCTTGAAGCCCCTGAGCGCCTATGATTTGGCCTGTGTCGTCCTGAAGGGCGTACTGGACAGAAGTGGTATTGACCCCAAAGAGATCGACGAGGTTGTTATGGGCCACTGCCGTCAGACTTCTGATGACCCCAACATTGCCCGTGTTGCCGCTCTGAAGGTTGGCATCCCCGAGGAGACCCCTGCTTATACCGTTATGCGTCAGTGCGCCTCCGGTATGACTGCTGTTGCCAATGCTGCCATGAGCATCATGTGCGGCCAGAACGATGTTTGCATCGCCGGCGGTACCGAGAGCATGTCCAATGCTGTTCATTACATCCGTAATGCCCGCTGGGGCGTAGGCACCGGCAACACCGAACTGGTGGACGCTTTGACTGAAGGCCAGTTCCGCAGCCAGCCTGCCGAAATGTACGGTAAGTATAACATGGGTGCCACGGCTGAAAATGTCGCCCTGACTCTGGGCATCACTCGCGAGGAGCAGGATGCTTTCTCCCTGACCAGCCAGCAGCGCGCTGCTGCTGCCATTGCAGCCGGCCGCTTCAAGGATGAAATCGTACCCGTAACCGTTCCCCAGGGCCGCAAAAAGCCCCCCATTGTATTCGATACCGATGAGTTCCCCCGTGAGACTTCCATGGAAGCTCTGGCTAAGCTGAAGCCCTGCTTCAACATTGTGAAGGATGAGGAAGGCCGTGTCTTCAACACCTCCGATCTGACCGGCACTGTTACCGCTGCTTCCTCCTCCGGCCGTAACGACGGCGCTTCTGCCATGCTGCTGATGAGCGCTGAGAAGGCTGAAGAGCTGGGCCTGAAGCCCATGGCAGTTATTCGCGGTATCGGCACTGCCGGCTGCGACCCCCGTGTGATGGGTCTTGGCCCTGTTGGTGCTATCCCCAAGGCCTTGAAGAACGCCGGTATTACCGATGCCGATGTTGGCCTGGTTGAGCTGAACGAAGCTTTTGCTGCTCAGTCTCTTGGCTGCATCAAGCAGCTGGGCTGGGAAGACAAGATGGACATCATCAATGTTAACGGCGGCGCCATTGCCCTGGGCCATCCCGTAGGCTCCTCCGGCTGCCGTATCATCGTATCTCTGATTCACGAGATGAAGAAGCGCGGCGTACAGTATGGCGTAGCATCCCTCTGCATTGCAGGTGGTATGGGCCAGGCTGTCGTAGTTGAACTGTGTAAGTAAGAGAAGTCGGTTTACCGCTTCCGCTTAAATAAATTTAAAGGAGACATTTATCATGAATTTTGCTACTCTGTTTGATCTGTCCGGCAAGAACGCCATGATTGTAGGCGGCGCAGGCGGCCTGGGCAAGCTGGTTGCCGAAGCTTTCGCTGTTGCAGGTGCCAATGTTTGCATCGCTTCCCGTACCGAGGCTAAGCTGCAGGCTGCTTGTGAGGACCTGAAGGCTGCTACCGGCAAGGAATTCAAGTACTATGTTATGGACGCCGGCAAGGAAGACATGGTTGCTGCTGTTGCCGAGCAGGCTAACAAGGACTATGGTCACATTGACATTCTGGTTAACAGCCAGGGCGTTAACAAGAAGCACCCCGCTCTCGAGTTCCCCATGGATGAGTTTGACATGGTTATGCACGATGACGTAGCTTCCATCCTGATGACCTGCAAGCACTTTGGTAAGTACATGAAGGAAAACGGCTACGGCAAGATCGTAAACGTTACCTCTGTTCGTGGCAAGATTGCTACCAAGGGCCCCGGCAATGCTGCCTACTGTGCAGCCAAGGGCGCTGTTGACATGCTGACCAAGCAACTGGCTTCTGAGTTCGGCCCCTTCGGCATCACCGTTAACGCTTTTGGTCCTAACATCATGAAGACCCCCATGATGACCAAGGTTTTCGAGATGCGTGCTAAGGAGAACAACTGCACCGTAGAAGAGTACCTGAAGGCTCAGGGCGCCGGCCTGCCCATGCGCAGAATGTCCGACCCCGAGGACTGCGTTGGTACCGCTCTGTTCCTGGCAGCTCCTGCTTCCGACTTCCTGACCGGTAACATCCTGTATCCTGACGGCGGTCTGACTGCTATCGGCTAATCCATACCGTTATCTGTTAAAGAGCCTCTGCCTTTACGGCAGAGGCTCTTTTTGTTGCGATACCAAGGAAAACCGCCATCCAGAAGGATGGCGGCAGGGCTTAGTTCAGAACAAAATTGA
>JAKSQI010000131.1 GCA_024404215.1 Oscillospiraceae bacterium | reverse complement strand
CCGGCTCCCGTAAGCCGCCACATACAGAAACTCTGCAGCGAGTATGGCACCGAGCTCATCCGTTCCTTCCACGACTTTGGCGGAACGCCTTCCCTTGACTTCCTGTGCCAGGTGACGGACCGCTGCTTCCGCTACGGAAGAGCTGATGGATAAGTACTTTGAAAACCTGACTTTGGAGGATGAAGATATTATCGCCGGCATTCGCAGCGGCGTTTCCGACGGTTCTATCATTCCCATCTTCTGTGGCAGCGCCATAAACAACACCGGTACCGCTTCCGTTCTTCGTGCCATTGTTAAGTGCGCACCTGCTCCCAATGAGCGTGCTCCCTTCATTCCTGAAGAAGGCGAGCCTGTTATTTGCGATCCCGAAGGCAAGACGGTTGCTACCGTTTTCAAAACGGTTTCCGATCAGTTTGGCAAGTTCTCCTATGTTAAAGTTATGTCCGGTAAGATAACTGATGGCATGTCCCTTTATAACCCCCGTACCGACAGCACCGAAAAGCTGGGTCGTCTGTATACCATGTGTGGTAAAAAGAATACCGAGGTTAAGGAAATCGCCTGTGGTGATATCGGTGCCATTGGCAAGATGGATTGGCGCACCTCTGATACTGTCTGTGATCCTAAGGCCGGTGTAGTTTTGGGCCAGATTCCCATCGCTAAGCCCTGCTACTCCATGGCTGTTACCCCGAAGGTCAAGGGCCAGGATGACAAGATTGCGGCTGGCTTGAACCGTTTGAATGAAGAGGATATTTCTTTCCGTGTAGAAAACAATCCCGAAACTCATGAGATGGTTCTCTCCGGTGCCGGTGACATTCAACTGGATGTACTGATGTCCAAGCTGAAGTCCCGCTTTAGTGTAGAAGCTGAGCTCCATCCGGCACGCGTTGCCTACCGCGAGAAGATTCGTGCCCGTGTTCAGGCCCATGGCCGTCATAAAAAGCAGTCTGGCGGCAGTGGTCAGTTCGGTGATGTTTGGATTCGTTTTGAGCCACAGGATGAAAGCGATGATATGATTTTCGCCGAGGAAGTATTCGGCGGAAGCGTTCCCAAGAATTTCTTCCCCTCTGTTGAAAAAGGCCTGCGCAATGCCGTTCATAAGGGCGTTTTGGCTGGTTATCCTTTAGTTGGCTTGAAGGCAGTTCTTTATGATGGTTCCTATCATCCTGTTGACTCCAACGATATGGCTTTCCAGACCGCTGCCAGACTTGCTTATCAGGAAGGCATTCCCAATGCTAAGCCTACCATTTTGGAGCCTATTGGCACTTTGAAGGTTACCATTCCTGATGCTAACCTGGGTGATATCATGTCAGATATTTCTTCTAAGCGCCGTGGTACCGTTCTTGGCATGACTGCTGAAGAAGGAATGCAGGTTGTTGAAGCCGATGTTCCCATGGCCGAAATGAGTTCCTACACCATAGATCTCCGCAGCATGACTCAGGGCCGCGGCAGCTTCACACTGGAGTTCTCCCGTTATGAAGAGGCTCCTCAGAATGTTCAGCAGAAGGTTATTGCAGACGCAAAAGCCCGCGAACAGGAATAAAATATAAAAGGATGGGCAGATACGGTTTTCCGTATCTGCCCCTGTTTCGTTATGATTGAACCTATTTTCCAATGGCTTTCCGATAAAGCCATTGCATTGTATATAACCATTGGCAGCCACTATGGCAGTGTTTTAGCTATTTGCCGCTACCTCATTCCTATTCTTGCATTAATTATATTTCTTCGCTGTGCCATCAGCCTCTTTCGCGAACCCTCTACTCCGGAAATTTGGGGTAGCCTGACCATCTCCGGGGGAGTAGAAATCCCACTATATCATTGGGAAAACACGATTGGGCGAGCCGGGAGTGCTGACATACGCATCAATGTTCCTACGGTTTCACGCAGCCACGGTGCGTTGATTCGAGATGATAAAGGCAACTTGACAGTTTACGATATTCACTCAAAAACCGGCATTGAAGTGAACCGTAGAAAGGTTAAAGGGTGTGCCCCGGTAAAGCCCGGTCAAATTATTACAGTTGGCGGTTTAGACATGGTGTTCATGCCTTTGGATAAGCAAGGGGAAAGGGAACAGGCAAAAGCCCGCCGCTTCCGAGCCAATCCCGTCAGCCAGTCAGCAACCCTGTTGCTCTTAACCCTTCTGCAGCTGGTATTGAGCCTTTCTTTTTTGTTTTCCGGAGGTGAAAACCCGGATGTTCGTATTCAAGTCGGCTTTTTGGGTTTGATTCTGCTCAGCTGGCTTTCCTTTATCGTAACACGCATTCTAAGGCGCCGTGCCTTTGAGGTGGAAACGCTTGCGCTGCTGTTAAGTACAGCTGGCTTTGCCGTTTGTGCAACCTCGGCTGCCTATGATATGCTCAGGCAGGTCGTATTTCTGGCTGCAGGTATTCTGCTGTTCTTTCTTACCTGCATTTTTTTAAGAGATATCAATCTTACAAAAAAACTGAAAATGCCGGTTGCCATTGGCGGTCTATTGTTGCTGGCAGTTAATCTGCTGCTTAGTAAAACAGTTCTTGGTGCTAAAAACTGGCTGGCTATTGGCGGCGTATCCTTCCAACCATCAGAATTTGTAAAAATTTGCTTTATCTTCGTCGGTGCAGCCACACTTGACCGCCTTTTTACTCGCAAAAACCTTATTGTATTTGTGGGCTTTGCTGGCTGCTGCGTTTTAGCGCTGGTTCTCATGAGCGACTTTGGCACGGGTTTGGTCTTTTTTATCACTTATTTGGTTATTGCGTTTATGCGCTCCGGTTCCATAGGCACTGTTTTTCTCAGTTTGGGTGGTGCCGGTCTTGCCGGCCTTCTGGCTATTACAGCAAAGCCTTATATCAAATCCCGCTTTACCGGTTGGCGCCACGCCTGGGACTATCCCTACGACAGCGGTTATCAGCAGGTAAGAACCATGTCAGCTGCTGCCTCAGGCGGCCTTTTTGGACTTGGGGCAGGGAATGGATGGCTGGAAACCATCGTAGCTGCAAATACAGATATGGTATTTGGCATCATCTGTGAGGAAGAAGGCCTTATTTTTGGATTAATTCTGATTGCCTGTCTCTTCCTACTGGGTATTTGCTCTCTGGTTTATTCCGGAAAAGCGCGAAGCAGCTTTACGGTTATTTGCTCCTCAGCAGCCTCTGCCATGCTGATATTTCAAATGGGTCTTAATGTTCTTGGCAGCATGGATATACTACCCTTCACAGGAGTAACCTTCCCCTTTGTTTCCAGAGGTGGTTCAAGCTTGGTCGCTTGCTGGGGAATCCTGGCATTTATCAAAGCCTGTGACACCCGCCAAAATGCCAGCTTTACTGTAAAGCTGCCGGGGAGAATCAAAAAACAGAAGACGGCAGCTCTGCCGGCAGAGAGTGATACCCTGTTTGTGGAGGATATGTCCTATGACTAAAATTAAACGAAGAGCCTTATCTGTTTTGATTCTCATTCTTCTTATCTCAGCCGGCTTGGGCCTGTTTTTGTATCGATATTTTACAAGTGGAGAGACTTGGGCGTCCTTCTCAGCCAATCAAACAGCCTACGAGAACGGAAAACTGACAAGGGGACGAATTACCGATCGCAACGGTAAGCTGTTGCTGAGGCTGGATGAGGACGGCTACCACTATTCCGACAGATCAATAACACGCAAAAGCACCCTTCATGTGTTAGGGGATCGCTTTGGCAATATTGGAACCGGTGCCGTAATACTTTTCAAGGAAAAACTCACCGGCTACGATCCGGTACAGGGATTATACGATTCCGATGAAGGCGGCAGGGTTGTTCTTTCCATAAATGCAGACCTAAACGATACTGCTTACCAAGCCTTGAAGGGCCGTAAGGGGGTTGTTGCCGTGGCGGATTGCAGCACAGGTGAGATTCTGACCTTGGTTTCTGCTCCTTCCTTTGACCCGGATGACCCTCCTGACTCTATGGAGGACTCTGCGTATGAGGGAGCCTATTTGAACCGTTTCTTATCTGCAGCCTTTACCCCCGGCTCAATATATAAGCTTTTGACTACAGCAGCTGCCCTTGAAACTCTTCCGAACTTCGCAGAGAGAAGCTATACCTGCCAGGGAAGCATGACCATCGGGCCGGACGTAATAACCTGTATGGGAAACCATGGCACAATTTCCGCCAAGGAAGCCCTTGCAGTATCCTGTAACTGTGCCTTTGCCCAGATAGCACTGGAAGTAGGCTCCGATACGCTGGAACAGTATGCATCCCTGTGTTCCCTCACACAGGGAATCGAGATTAACGGGATTTCCTGTGCCAATGGTAAATTTGATATCAGCGATGCAGACTGCAACATTGCCTGGAGCGGTATTGGACAATTTACTGATTTAATTTGTCCTGCCTCCATGCTTCGCTTTGTATCCGCAATCGCTAATCATGGTCTGGCCCCGGAACTGAGTCTTCTGAAAATCGATGATGTAACGGCTGAAACCCGAATTCTCAAGCAATCCACTGCCGATATTCTGAAAACCTGGATGAACAACAATGTCAACTCTGTATATGGTGCTGAACGTTTCCCCGGAATGACCGTGTATGCAAAATCCGGAACAGCAGAGCAGGGGGGCGACAGTGCCCCCCATGCATGGTTTGTAGGCTTTGCAGAAAAGGATGACCGCACCTTGTCTTTCCTGGTTCTGGTAGAAAACGGTGTCTATGGCTCACCGGTTGCCGGCGATGTCGCCTCC
>JAKSQI010000130.1 GCA_024404215.1 Oscillospiraceae bacterium | reverse complement strand
AGGTAAGCTGCAGATCCTGTGCCGCCAGATCTTCAAACCGTTCGGTGATGCCGCATGTTGAAAGGGAGATATGGCGCATCCCGATATTCATGCCTTTTTCGCAGTTGACAAGCTTCAGAAACTTCATAACATTGTCAAAATTATCCAGAGGCTCACCAATGCCCATAAGGACTATGTTAGAAATACGCTTACCGGTGTCCAATTGGGCGAAGAGAACCTGATCCAGCATTTCAGAGGGCTCAAGACTGCGAACCAGACCACCCAAGGTTGAAGCACAAAAGGCACAGCCCATGCGGCAGCCCACCTGAGTGGATATACAAATGGTATTGCCGTGCTCATACTGCATGAATACGCTTTCCACACTGTTTCCGTCATGAAGCTTCCAAAGATATTTCACAGTTCCGTCCTTGGCCGAAACCTGCTTACGGAGAATTTCGGGAGCGGTTATGTAATATTTTTCGTCCAGCTGGCTTCGCAGGGCTTTGGGCAGATTCGTCATTTGGTCAAAGCTTACCGCTCCCTCATGCAGCCATTTAAAAATCTGCTTGGAGCGAAAAGCGGGTAATCCTTCTTCCTTCATGCATGCTGCCATCTCTTCAGGAAGCATGGATTTTATATTGCGTTTCATGTAATCACTTCTTTTCCGTAGGGAATTAGTGCTTTTTAAATTTGGCAATAAAGAAACCGTCTGTTCCGTGAATATGGGGATACAAAGTCAACATCCCCGCGTGTGATTCATCACCGGCTGCCGTGAATTCTTCAGCAGTAAATTCCGGATGCATAAGGAGAAAGGCCTTGATCACTGCTTCGTTTTCCTCTTCAAGAACCGTGCAGGTTGAGTATAGCAGTGTGCCTCCCGTTTTTACATACCGACAGGAATTTTCCAAAATGGCTGCACCAATGACTGGCAAGCCTTCAATTTCTTCTTTGCTTTTCCAACGGATTTCAGGCTTTTTACGAATAACGCCAAAGCCGCTGCAGGGGACGTCTGTAAACACTAGGTCAGCCTTGCCTTCCCATTGCGGTATGAGGCAACGGCCATCCGCTTCTTCAACCGTCATGCAGGTAATACCGAGACATTCGGCCTGTTTACGGACGCCGGGAAGCTTTTTTGCAGCATAGTCAAAACTCAGCAGCTGACCACGATTATTCATTCTCATGGCCGCAGAAAAGCTTTTCCCGCCGGGAGCACAGCAAACATCCATGACCAGCATGTCAGGCTTTGGATCAGCAGCCTGAACAGCGCAGAGGGAGGCAGGATCCTGAACATAGACCATCCCCTCCTCCAGTAGCTGCCGAATGCTGGAATCAGACAGATTATCGGCAGTAAAGCAGTCCGGGCCGTAAGCAGTAGGCTTTAAACCATGGGCAATGGCCTGTTCAGCTGTGAAGCCCTTTATTGAATTGCATTGAAAGTAGATGGGTGGTACAGCATTATTGGCAAGAAGATAGCTGCGGCAGGCTTCTTCCCCACCCAGCCGCTGAAGCATGGTTTCGGTAAACCACAAGGGATGGCTGTAGGTTATGGAAAGCTGTTGGGCCGGACTGCCCTCCGCCTCCTTTTGCAGAGATGGATCGGCTAAGCGTCGGCCTATGGCATTAACTAAACCGGCGGCCTTTGGCGCTATCCTGTGGCACTGCTTAACGGCTTCATCCACTGCAGAAAAGCCTGGGACACGATCCATGTAATACAGCTGTGCTGCACAAAGCCGAAGAATATCCAAAACCTGTGGCTGAAGCTTTGATATTGGTTGCTTTAAAAAGGATGCTATCTGGTAATCCAACCAGGTACTGTTCTGGAGAACACTAAAAAACAGACGGGTGCAAAAGCCCTGCTCTCGGCTTTCTTTCAGCTGTGGCAGGACCTGCTGCAGTGCAAGCTCAGAATTACCTCCACTCTTGCGAAAAAGCGTCAGTGCCTTCAGGGCTTGATCACGTCCACTTACAGACATAGGGGATGACCTCTCAGATAATCCGCAGCCTTCATGCGTTTCCCTCCGGCGGCCTGCAGCTCCAAAATACGAACGGCGCCCTCACGACAGGCTATGAGCAGGCCATTTTTCCCTGCTTCCAGGATTTGACCAGGTTTTGAATCACCGGAGCCGTTTTCCACTTGAGCCAGATGAAGCTTGAAGACGGTACCGTTGATTTCAGCAGTGGCACATGGCCAGGGATGAAGGCCTCGAATATGGCAGACAACCTCACGGGCGGTTTTATTCCAATCCACAGGAGATTGTTCGCGTGATAAAGGCGGAGCATAGGAAACCAATTGCCCCTCCTGAGGAATTCTTTCTGCCTTACCGGCAAAAACTGCCTGCAGAGTACGAACCAGCAGCTCCCCGCCTAAAGGAGCAAGGCGATCAAACAATTCTCCGGCAGTTTCTCCGGGCAACACGGGGGTCTCAATGCGGTCAATCATATCACCGGCATCCAGTTCCTTTGCCATATACATGGCTGTAACACCGGCCAGGTCATCACCATTGAGAATGGTCCACTGTATTGGTGCTGAGCCCCTGTATTTGGGGAGTAACGAACCGTGAATGTTAATACAGCCAAGAACCGGAATGGATAGAATCTCCTCCGGCAGCAGCTTTCCGTAGGCAACAGCCACGATAACATCCGGTTTTAACTCACGAATTAGCTCGGCCGCATCTTCTGTACGAAGGCTGGCAGGCTGATAGACAGGCGTTTCATGTGCCTGGGCCATAACCTTTACCTCACAGGGAACCAGCTTCATCCCCCGGTTTTTCGGCTTGTCAGGCTGACAAAACACAGCTTTTACTGAAAAACCATTCTCATAGAGGGCCTGAAGGGATGCAGCGGCAAAACCCGGCGTGCCCATAAATACAATATCATTCATCGTCCATACCCAGCTCTTCCGGCGTCAGCATCCTCTCGGCAAGGTCAACAAAGAGCTTACCTTCCAAATGGTCAATCTCATGGCAATAGCATCGGGCTGTTAAGCCGGTACCGGTAACCTCAAACCAGGTACCAAAGCGGTCCTGAGCTTTCACGGTAACCGTATCCGGGCGTGTTACAATGCCGTATTTTCCGGGCACGCTAAGGCAGCCTTCAGCTCCCGTTTGCTCACCGGAAACAGCGATTATTTCGGGATTAATCAGCTCAATAATCTGCTCTTCCTCGGTTTTATCCTCCATATTAGTATCCATGACCAAAACCGTGCGGCGCAGAACGCCAACCTGAGGCGCAGCAAGACCAACACCACCGGAATGAAGAAGAGTTTCTCTCATATCATCCAGCAATTGATGGAGACGGCCGTCAAATTCTGTTACCGGCCGACTGTGCTTTCTTAATCTGGGCTCACCCATCTCTAAAATATTTCTCAATGCCATGGGTTATCCTCCTATATTAGACTTCGGTATCTGCAAAGATTAGTACACCGCGGGAAGCTTTCTCACCGGAGACCTTTCTTAGTACATAGCCTACTTTATTTCTATCCTCCTTGCTGCCACGGCAGCAAATCGTTACGCGATAATGATAACGGTTGTTTACCCGGGTAACAGGTGCAGGGGCAGGGCCAAGAATTCGATCCTTGCCCCCTTGGAACAGCTCCTTAAGGCTGCTGTGACACAGGGCAGCTGTACGGAGCACAGCAGTCTCGTCAGAGCCGCAGCAGGTAATGGTGTAGCGGGTACAGAAGGGCGGGGCCTGCATGGCCCTTCTTAGCTGAATTTCACCATTATAAAATCCATCGTAATTCTGTACCGCAGCTAAAGCAATAACTTCATTCTCCGGTGACAAGGACTGAATAACGGCTCGCCCGGTGAGACTGCCTCGACCGGCTCGCCCCACCACTTGTGTAATCATGTTAAAAGTACGCTCTCTGGCACGGAAATCGGTAGTGTAGAGACCGCTATCCGCATTGAGCACGCCAACCAAAGTAACATTCTCAATATCAAGGCCCTTGGCTATCATTTGTGTCCCAAGCAAAATCGGAATTTTTTCATCACGGAAACGAGCCAGCAGTGCTTGATGAGCGCCAGCCAGGGATACTGTATCGGCATCCATACGGATTACCTCAACACCTGGAAAACGTTTTTGCAGTTCTTCCTCAACCGTTTGGGTGCCGGTACCGAGGTATTTTAAATCACCGCCACAGGAAGGGCAATGCTTAGGCGCCGGTTCCGAATAGCCACAATAATGACACATAAGACGTCGGTTAGCAGAGTGACTGGTCATAGCAACACTGCAGCGCGGACAGGTAAAGCTATAGCCGCATTCTGTGCAAAGAACGGCAGAATGGGCTCCCCGACGATTTAAGTACAGAATGGATTGCTGACCCTTGCGAAGGTTTTCCTCCAGCTCTGCAGCTAAGACCTCGCTTAAATCGCTGGCATTACCGTTCTTCAATTCACGCCGCATATCCGCTGTTATTACGCCGGGCAACGCCCTGCAATTAAAACGCTTTCTAAGCTCATAGAGCTGATATTTACCGGCTTTTGCCAGATACATGCTTTCTACCGCCGGAGTTGCCGAACCCATCAGCAACAAACCTTTAGCTGCCGCACAGCGATATTTGGCAATATCGCGGGCATGATAGCGGGGGCTGCTCTCCGATTTATAGCTGGTCTCCTGCTCTTCATCCATAATAATCAGACCCAGCTTTTCTACCGGGGCAAAAACGGCGGAACGGGTACCAATAACAACATGTGCATTCCCTTTTTTTACCCTAAGCCATTCATCATAGCGTTCTCCG
>JAKSQI010000013.1 GCA_024404215.1 Oscillospiraceae bacterium | reverse complement strand
TTTTCATAGTCCCCTACAGTGGGAATTACTTCTTTATTGACAAAGTCGCGGACCAGATCCAGCAGATCTTGAGTTTCAGCATCGTGAATCATGAAAAATCTCCTTTATAAGGATAGTTTACGGTATTACGTAATGATTAATTATACCATTTTTCCACGAATATGCAACTGTTGCAAATGGAACTAATGTGAACTATTGGTCATGGGAAAAAGGGGCCCTGTTTTAAAGGAAAACCGACTATAGAAGATCCCCGCTTTTCAGGCTGTAGAGGTCGGCGGGGCCAGTGTCCTGGGCAAAGTCACGGAAAGCCTCAGCCAGACGGCTCAGGGCGCGGCTGCGGTCCCACACCAGCACGTATTCTGCCAGCTTGGCCGGGCTGCTGATGGCCTTGGCTGTAACACCGGGAGGGGGCTCTGGCACCGTTCGGGGGAAGATGCTGATACCCACGTTGGCGCGAGCCAGTGAAACGGCATTCAAGTAGCTGGAATGCTCGCAGAGGATGTTGGGCTCAGCCCCGATACCGGCAAACCATTTGCGGATAGCATCTACCCGGGATTTACGGCTGGGAATGCACAGAGGGTAGGCTGACAGAGCTGACAGGGGGAGGCTGTCCCCTTCGGTTCGAGCCAGAGGGTGGTCTGTGCTCATCATGGCAACCCAGTCCTCGCTGCCCACAGAGAGACCCTCCAGACGCTCCGTGTCGTAAGGGGCGGCAATAACCGCCAGGTCTGCTAATCCTCGGTGCAGCCGCTCAATGACATCGTCGCTGCTGCCGTTCCATAGCTCATAGCGCACGCCGGGGAATTCCTCACAGAAGCCGGCAATCAGGCGGGCGGTGATAAAGGCAGAGCGGCCCTCTACCGTGTCAATAAACAGGGTGCCGGATAAATCCCTGCCGAAGTCTGTCAGCTCATCCTTGGTTTTCGCGGCCAAATCAAGAAGCTGGGCAGACCTTCTCAAAAGCAGGGCACCGGCATCCGTCAGGGTCAGGCTGCGCTTGCCCCGCAGGAATAGGGTCACCCCCAGTTCCTCCTCCAGCTGCCGGATGGCATTGCTCAGGGGGGGCTGACTCATGCACAGGGCTTCCGCTGCCCGGGTGAAGTTTAGCTCCCGGGCTACAACGGTGAAATAATTCAGGGTTCGAAGGTCCAATTTGGCAACCTCCTCATATGAAATGAATATGAAAAAATGGATTAACAGTTTTACTATATCAAAAAAATATGGTAATCGCAAGGTTTTTGGTATTTCCCTTTTCCTAACCGTCTGTGATATGATACAGCCATCAAAGGAAAGGAGTTGAAAATTATGAAGTTGATTAAGAAGCTAGATAAGGTTCTGGAAGAACTTTACGGTACATACGCACATTAAAATTGTACAGGAATAAAAAGAAAGGAGCGGCATCATGAAACTGTTAAAGAAATTGGATGAGGTTTTGGAAGAACTGTACGGAACCTATGCACACTGAGACCGATGTTTTCTCGGGAAGGAGATTTGAAATGGGAACGTTAGCTAAGCTGGGCACAAAAATTGAAGCCTACTATGTACCTGTAACATTCGAATAAGAAAGGTGACTGCCAATGATAGAAGCAGAAAATCAGTAATCCCCCTGATACCGGAAATTCGGAATCAGGGGGATTACTTTTGTTTTCATTGAAGGGGCAGGCGGAGTATGGTACAATCAGGAAAAACAAAGGAAGGATGACAGCCATGAAGCAGGAACGTCGGTTCCCCCGTGTAGCCGTTTCTCCCAAGGCGGAGCGCAGCATAAAGGGGGGGCACCCCTGGGTGTATGGGGAAGAAATCAAGAAAACCGAGGGCGCACCTGTTAACGGCGGGCTGGTGGATGTGTTTGCCGGCAATGCCTACATGGGCACCGGTTTTTATAACAGCGCCAGCAAGATTACCGTTCGCCTGATTTCCCGCAATGCCAACGATGTGTTTGATGATAAGTTTTGGCATCGGCGGGTGGCTTATGCTCTGGCCTATCGCCGGACAGTCATGCCCGGTGGGGATTTTGCCTGCTGCCGCCTGATTCATGGGGAGGCTGACCAGATGCCGGGCCTGACGGTGGACCGCTACGGCAGTCTGCTGTCCGTTCAGATTGCCTGTCTGGGGATGGAACTGGTGAAGGACAAGGTGTACGCGGCCCTCCGGGACGAACTGGCTGCCCTTGGTCAGCCCTTCAAGGGCCTTTTTGAGCGCAACGACCTGGCCCTGCGCAACCGGGAAGGACTGACGGAGTATAAGGGCTGGTATGCCTTTGAGGACCTGCCCCTGCCGGAATCCGCCGTGACCGAAATTGTGGAAAACGGTGTACATTATCTAGTGGATATAGAAAACGGACAGAAAACCGGCTTTTTCCTGGATCAAAAGTATAATCGTGCGGCAGCCGCCCGAATTGCTGCCGGCAAGCGGGTGCTGGACTGCTTTACCCATACCGGCTCCTTTGGCCTGAATGCGGCGCTGGGGGGTGCAGAGCATGTTACCAGTGTGGATATTTCCCAAACCGCCATCGACATGGCCAGGGTCAACGCCCGGCTCAGCGGCCTTGCCGACAAGGTGGATTACATCTGCGAGGATGTTTTTGACCTGCTGACCCGATTGGCCGAGCAGAAATGCCGGGATTATGATTACATCATTCTGGACCCGCCGGCCTTCACCAAATCCCGGGATACCGTTCGCGCAGCGGCCCGGGGCTATAAAGAAATCAACATGAAAGCCATGAAGCTGCTGCCCCGGGGCGGCTACCTGGCCACCTGCAGCTGCAGCCATTTCATGACGGATGAGCTTTTCCGGAAAATGCTGGCCGATGCCGCCCGGGATGCCTCTGTCAATCTGCGGCAGATTGAAGCCCGACAGCAGGCTCCTGACCACCCCATCCTTTGGAACGTCCCGGAAACCGATTATCTAAAATTCTATATCTTCCAGGTTGTATAAACGAAAAACGCACATGTGTTTCTTTTGCGAAGCACATGTGCGTTTTTATAATCAGCCGAGCAGCAGCTTGTCGCTGGCTTCTTCTGTTCCGCTGGCGACACTGAACTTGGCCAGCAGATCGTTAACGGTGAGGCGTTTCTTTTCCTCTCCGGCAATATCCAGAACAACGCGGCCGGCGCTCATCATAATCAAACGGTTGCCGTGAGCAATAGCATCCCGCATGTTGTGGGTAATCATCAAGGTTGTCAGATGGTTTTCATTGACGATTTTATCGCTGAGCTCCAGAACCTTGGCGGCGGTTTTGGGGTCTAGAGCGGCTGTGTGCTCATCCAGCAGAAGCAGCTTGGGTTTTTTTAAGGCTGCCATCAGCAGGGTCAAGGCCTGACGCTGGCCGCCGGACAACAGGCCTACTCTGCTGTTCATACGGCTTTCCAAGCCTAAATCCAGTGTTCTCAGCTGTTCACGATAAAGCTCCCGCTCTTTTTTGCTGATACCCCAGCGGAAGCCACGGGGTTCGCCCCGGCGAAGAGCTAAGGCCAGGTTTTCTTCAATTTCCATGGTGGGAGCGGTACCCATCATGGGATCCTGGAAGACGCGGCCCAAAAATGCGGCACGCTTGTATTCCGGAAGGGCAGTAATGTCTTTACCATCAATAGAGATGGAACCGGTATCTACGCGGAAAACACCGGCGATGGCATTCAGCATGGTGGATTTACCGGCACCGTTTCCGCCGATAACGGTAACAAAGTCACCATCGTTAAGTTTAAGATTTAAGCCGTCCAAGGCAGTTTTGGCATTGATTGTGCCGGCGTTAAACACTTTGGTTACGTTCTGGATTTCAAGCATTTTCGTCCGCTCCCTTCTTTGCCTTAACACGGCCCACACTCAATTGACCCTTGAAATAGGGAATAGCCAGGAAAAGGGCAACTACGACAGCGGTCAACAGCTTCAGGTCGTCGGTGGACAGGCCCAGCTTAAGGACGAACTGGATAACGATATAATAAATCACTGCGCCGAAAACAGAAGCCAGAAGCTTCAGCGCAAAATTGCGGAAAATTTTGGAGAAAATGACCTCGCCAATAATTACAGCAGCCAGACCGATTACGATGGCGCCTCGGCCCATGTTAATGTCAGAAAAGCCTTGATACTGGCTCAGCAAGGCGCCGGACAGGGCAACCAGTCCGTTGGACAGCATCAGGCCCAGTACCTTGGTAAAGTTGGTGTTAATGCCCTGGGCCCGGGCCATGTTGCCATTGGCGCCGGTGGCGCGTAAGGCACAGCCCAGTTCGGTGCCGAAAAAGCAATAGGTCAAGATAATCAGTACCGCAATGAATAGAATCAAAATTATCAGAGGATTGCGAAGGCTCAGCTCGCGGACAAAACGGGCAGAAACCAGCAGATGGTATTTATCCACGCTGATGGGCAGGTTTGCTTTGCTGCCGTTATCCGTCCCAAAGCCCATAATATGCAGGTTAATGGAATAGAGCGCAAGCTGAGTGAGAATTCCTGCCAAAATGGCCGGAATGCCGCAGGCGGTGTGCAAAACACCGGTAACCAGACCAGCAAGAAGACCTGCGATAAAAGCACAAAGAATAGCAATGCCAATGGGGACGCCGTTCAGAGTCATAATAACACAGACGGCACCGCCGGTACAAAGAGAGCCGTCAACCGTCAGGTCAGCGACGTCCAAAATTCGATAGGTAATATAAACACCGATTGCCATAATACCCCAGATCAGACCCTGGGCCAAGGCACCCGGCATAGCGTTCAGGAGAGAGGTTATAAAACTCATGTGGTTTCCTCCAATAGATGGAATGGGAAAAGACAAGGAAACCCGGGCAGAGTGTCATACTCTGCCCAGGGTAAAAGATTGCGTGTTTTACTCAGCGATAGCGGTATAGTCTTCAGGGATAGTAATATTCAGTGCTTCACAGTTTGCTGCGTTGTACTCCTTGGTTACGTTGGCAGCCGTGCGGACAGCCATGGTGGAGATGTCAGCGCCCATCAGAACCTCAGCGGCCATTTCACCGGTGGCATAGCCCAGGTCATAGTAGCTGATGGAAAGGGTGGCAACGCCGCAGCCCTTGCAAATGCCCTCTTCACCGGCAACAACGGGGATACCGGCAGCGAGAACAACATTAGCAATGGCTTCGGTGTTGGAAGCAGCGGTGTTATCGGTGGGGATGTAAATGACCTCAACCTTATCGCAAGCGTCCTGAGTAACAGAAGCAACATCGTTGGTATCCGTGAAGGCGAACCACTGAACATCGTAGCCCATTTCCTTCAGGTAACCTTCAATAACGGTGCACTGATATACAGAGTTAGCCTCAGCAGAGCAGTAAAGCAGACCAACAGTCTTGGCATCGGGGAAGAGTTCCTTAATCATGGCAGCCTGCTGGTCCAAAGGAGCCAGATCGGAAGCGCCGGAAATGTTGCCGCCGCATACGCCGTTCCAGTCAGCAATGTCCAGAGCGGTAGCATAGTCGGTAACAGAGGTGCCCAGTACGGGGATAGTGCTGGTAGCGGAAGCAGCTGCCTGCAGGGGAGCGGTGGCATTGGCCATAATCAGATCAACATCATCGGAAACAAAGCCGTTAACGATGATGGAGCAGTTGGCAGAATCGCCGGAAGCGTCCTGATTATCAAAGGTGCAAACGCCTTCGCCCAGCTTTTCGTTCAGAGCATCCATGAAGCCCTGAGTGGCGGCATCCAAAGCGGGGTGCTGAACCAGCTGGCAGATACCGATTTTGTAGGAGCGAACCTCAGCCTCTTCGCTGACAGGCTCTTCAGTGGTGGCGGGCTCGGCAGGCTCTTCTGCCTCGGGGGTGGTTTCTTCTGCTGCGGGAGGGGTTTCGTCGGAGGGAGTAGCAGCGGGGTCTTCCTTAGCAGGTGCAGAACCGCAGGCGCACAGACCGGCAACCATCATGACAGCAAGAAGAACAGCAAGAATCTTCTTCATCATTTTTCTCCTTTAATGATATATATTTGCAAACCAACCGAGGCACAATGTGACCCGGCGGGAATTGCTTTTGCTTTATCCTTCTGTCCAAAACAGAAATCACAGTTCTTTATTATTAATCAAATGCTGAACTGCGTCAAGTGTTTTCACGGGTTTTTTACTGTGAGCTGTGTGAAAACCTCTTTCTTTCCTGTCAGCTTTCGCCGCGGCCCAAAGCAAAGGCCTTTAGATTCAGCTCAATAAACTTCTCGGGAACCAAATCACGAATGGCCTGCTCCCACTGGGCGACAGTAAAATCAAAATACTTGGACAGGCGGCCCATGAGGACGATGTTTACAGCCTTTGATGAGCCGGCCTCCTGTGCAAGGGTCAGGCAATCCATGGCATCAACAGAAATACCGGTAGCTTCCATCTTCGTAATCAGGTTTTCAGGGTAATCGGCGGCACCGATAATAACGGGCATGGGCTCTATTTTCTGTGTATTCGTTACAATACGGCCGGTAGGCTTCAAATACTCCAGATAGCGGGCGGCTTCAAGCTGTTCAAAGGAAATGATAAAATCTGCTTCCCCCTTGTCAATAACAGGGGAGTACACCTTGTCCCCGAAGCGGACATAGGTAACCACGCTGCCGCCTCGTTGGCTCATGCCATGCACTTCGGATACCTTTACATCATAGCCCTGCTGCAGCAGAATGTGACCCAACAGCTTACTGGCCAGCAGGGAGCCCTGGCCGCCGACGCCGACAATCATAATATTCTTTACTGACATGTCTGCAACCTCCTTATTCTGACAGTGCGTCAAATTTGCACATCTGCGTACAAACCTTGCATCCAATGCACTGGGTCGTATCAATTCGCGCCTTCTTATCCCGTACAGAAATGGCCGGGCAGCCAATCTTCATGCAGGATTTGCAGCCAACGCATTTACTCTCATCCACTTTCAGCGCAGGCTTGTGAACGGTACCCTTAATCATGACGCAGGGACGGCGAGAAATAATAATGGAAGGCTCTTCGGCAGCCAGCTCTTCGGTGACAGCTGTATCTACCGCGGCAAGGTCATAGGGGTCAACCACCCGGACACGATTAAAACCGATGGCCCGACAAAGTGCTTCCAAATCAACCTTGCCGGCCGGATCGCCCCGCAGGTTTTTGCCGGTTGTGGGATTTTGCTGGTGACCGGTCATACCGGTAATGGAGTTATCCAAAATAAGAATGGTGGAATTGCTCATGTTATAGGCGATATCCGTAATGCCGGTGATGCCGGAGTGGATAAAGGTAGAGTCACCGATAACGCCGACGCTGTGCTGCTCGCCTTCTTTGCCCATGGCTTTATTGAAGCCATGGAGACCGGAGCAGGAGGCACCCATGCAAACGTTTAGGTCCATACTGTTAAGAGGGGCCAAAGCGCCCAAGGTATAGCAGCCAATATCACCATATACCATGCAGTTATGCTGCTTTAGGGTGTAGAAGACACCGCGGTGGGGGCAGCCGGCGCACATAACCGGGGGGCGGACCGGGATGACATCCTCAATATGGCGGGTTTCGGGCTGTTCCATACCCATACAGGAACGAACCAAATTCTGTGAGAATTCCCCGCAAATGGGGAAGATATCCTTGCCGGATACAGGGATGCCAAGCATCTTACAATGGTTTTCCAGAATAGGATCCAGCTCTTCCAGTACGACGACGCGGCTCACCTTTGAAGCGAAATCAGTGAAAAGCTTTTCGGGAAGAGGGTAGACCATACCGATTTTCAGATAGCTGGCATTATCTCCAAATACCTCGCGGGCATATTGGTAGCTGGTGGAGTCTGTAATGATGCCCAGCTCGGTGCTGCCCATCTCAACCCGGTTTAGGTCGCAGGTTTCTGCCCATTCAATCAAATCCCGGGTCCGTTTTTCAACTCGGACATGGGCATTGCGGCTGTTGGCAGTCATCATGACCTTGGTGGGGTCCTTTACATAAGGAACCTGAGGCACTTCAGCCCGGGGTGCGGTTTCAACCACGCTCTGTGAATGAGCCACTCGGGTGCACATTTTCAAAAAGACAGGGGTGCTGTATTGCTCTGATAGTTCAAAGGCTTTCTTGGCAAAGGATAGGGCTTCTGCGGAGTCTGCCGGCTCCAGCATAGGAACCTTGGCGGCTATGGCATAGTGACGGGAATCCTGCTCGTTTTGGGAAGAGTGCATACCGGGGTCGTCCGCTACACAGATTACCAGTCCGGCATTCAGCCCTTGGTAGGAAATGGAGAACAACGGGTCTGCGGCAACATTCAAGCCAACATGCTTCATGGCACAAGCAGCGCGAACACCGCCCAAAGAAGCACCATGGGCAACCTCAAGGGCAACCTTCTCGTTAGGAGCCCATTCACAGTAGATTTCATCATATGCGGCGGCTTCCTCTGTGATTTCGGTGCTGGGAGTGCCGGGATAGCTGGAAATAACCTTGCATCCTGCTTCGTACAGACCTCTGGCAACAGCTTTGTTGCCCAGCATTAATTCTTTCATGTGAATCTCCTCACTCTATTTGAATTTCGGTTATCCTTACTTTTGAGTCAGATATTGCTTTAAAAAGAGCAATGCCTGGCGATATCCTTCAAAGCCAAGACCCATATAGGTTTTGACACAGGCCTTGCCGGCATAAGAAATTTGGCGAAAATCCTCCCGTTGCTTCACATCCGAGATGTGAACCTCAACAGTAGGAATGGCCACAGCCTTCAAGGCATCCAAAATGGCAACACTGGTATGGGTATAAGCGGCAGGGTTGAGAATAATGCCGTCGTAAACGCCGTAGGCTGCCTGAATTTCGTCCACCAAAGCACCTTCGTGATTGGATTGGAAGAAGCTGACCTCAACGCCTTCTTCATCGGCGGATTTTTGGATAAAGGCCAGCAGGTCTGCATAGGTTTGGCTTCCATAAACTCCGGGCTCGCGTATACCCAGCATGTTGATATTAGGACCATTCATTACCAGAAGCTTCATGACTCATACCTTCCTTATTAGGATTCTTTGGATTGGCCCGCTGCCTTTAGAATAGCATCGGCGGTTTCCTCGGGGCTGCCGTTGTTGTCAATGCTGTAATCAGCAAAACGGCGGTAGCGGGGCTCTCTCTTTTCAAACATAGCGGACAGGTCTGCATTTTGGGACAGAGGCCGGCCCTCCCGGTCCAGGGTGTTCAAATCTCGGGTCAGCCAGAAAATGCGGCCATTTTGGTGAAGAGAAGCGTAATTCTCTTCCCGCAGGACGGAGCCGCCGCCGGTGGACAGAATGATGCCGGAAAGGCTGCCCAGCTTTTTTAAGGCCAGACTTTCATAATCCCGGAAGGCGCATTCTCCCTCCTCGGCGAAAATTTGAGGGATATCCTTGGCTCTATTTTGGATGATTTCAACATCTGAGTCAAGAACTTTTCGGCCGGTTTTTTCACCCCGCAGGGTGGCACTGGTGCGTTTGCCGCAGCCAGGCATGCCCACCAGCACGATGTTTTCCATGCGGGCGGACAGCACATCGGTGATGCGGCCAATTTCGCTGTCGGGAATGCTCTTACCGGAGAACTGCTCGCTGCTGCGCTTGGCCTGAGCCACCAGCATGTAGAGACCGTTGGCCCAGGGCAGGCCCATGGCCTCAGCCTGCAGAAGCAGGGCGGTGCGGGCAGGGTTGTAGACAATATCCAGAACCCCTTTCAGGTTGGGGAAAAGAGATAGGTCCAGGGGGGATTCCCCATTATGGGGGTACATACCGACAGGGGTGGCGTTAACCACCACAGCAGCATCGGCATGTCGGCTCAGGTTGCCATAGTTGTTTTCGCCACTGCGGCTGATTACTACCGGGCAAGCCCCTAGGGTCAGCAGGGCATCGCAGACGGCGGCGGAGGCGCCGCCGCTGCCCAGAACCAGTACCTTTTGATTGGCAACGGCGATGCCGCTGGTCAAAACCAGCTGCTCAAAGCCGTAGACATCGGTGGTATCACCGTAAATACTGCCGTCCGGTCGACGCACCAGCGTGTTCACACTGCCGGTGCGGGCCGAGGCGGGGCTCAGCTCATCACAGAAGGGAATAACCTCTTTTTTATAGGGGATGGTTACATTCAAACCCTGCCAGTCGCCGTGCTTTAAAAAATCCGGCAGCTCTTCACGGGTCTTCTCGTAAAGCCGATATTCATAGTCATCCAGCATCGCGTGGATGGCGGGGGAGTAGCTGTGACCCAGCTGCTCACCCAAAAGGCCGCATTTGAGCATCATATCACCTCACTGTAGCTTCCAAGATAGGTGAAGCTGTCACACAGCTGTTCAATTTCTCCCAATAGCTCCATGATACGAGGGGAGTAGACAGAGACATCCAAATCAAAATAGAACATGAATTCAAAGCTGCGGTCCGGGATAGGACGGCTCTCCAGTTTAATCAGGTTAATGTCCAGAGCATTTAAACGGGACAGGAGTCGGTAAAGACTGCCCGGCTCATGGGGAAGGGTCAGCATAAGGCTGGTGCGGTCTGCTCCGGGGAAGATTTCCAGCTCCCGGGATATGCAGATAAACCGGGTGTAGGTGTTATCCTGATTTTGACTGGAGGTTGCAAGGCTTTCCAGGCCAGAATTGCGCATACAGGCATAGGAGGAGATGGCAGCAATGTCCTTACGACCGGACCTGGCAACCATTTCGGCAGCCATGGCCGTATTGGCGCAGGGAATCACCTGCACGCCTTCCAGTTTGCCGAGAAATTCGCTGCACTGGCTGATTGCCTGCTCGTGAGAGTATATCTCCTTTACGTCGCCCAGCTTGACGCCGGGGTTTACCAGCAGGTTATGGTCCACCCTCAGACGCACGCTGCGGACGATGCTGAAGTGATGGCTCATCATGGCGTCATAGACCTTGTTCACGGTGCCGGCGGTGCTGTTTTCAACCGGGATAACGCCGTAACGGCATTCCCCCTTTTCAATGGCAGTAAAGACCGCATCAAAGCTGGGGAAAAAGTGAATATCCGGGTTGCGGAAAACCCGGCTGCAGGCCAGCTGGGAGTAGGCCCCCTCTACACCCTGGCAAGCTACGCTGACATTGGAGGGAAAAAGGCGGGGGGTTGTTTCAATGGCCTTCTCTATGCGGTTGGTGAGCTCATTGCCGCCGCCGTTCAGGCGGGCCTGATAGCTGCGGCTGAGCTCCATAAGGGTGGAGTAGAGAATGCGGGTGTAGTCTGCCAGCTCTTCCGGGGCGGCGGCGGCAACAGCGTTCAGCTTTTCCCGTTCGCGCCCGGCGTTTAAAACAGGCAGGTTGTGCTCTTTTTTATAAGCACCGATGTTGGCGCAGATTTCCATGCGCTGGGCAAACAGGTGAACCAATTCGGCGTCTACCCGGTCAATCTCCTTGCGGTAATCGGTTAAATCCATGGTTTACAGCTCCTTTTTGCGGCCCAGAAGGGCATCATATACGGCGATGGCGGCAGCAGCCTCCACCACGGGGACGGCGCGGGGAACAATACAAGGGTCGTGGCGCCCCTGAATCACCAGCTCTTCCGGCTGTCCGGTCTGCAGGTTCACGCTCTGCTGGGGGCGGGAAATGGAGGGTGTGGGCTTAAAGGCGCAGCGGAAGGTCAGGGGCATGCCGTTGGTAATGCCGCCTAGAATGCCTCCGCAGTGGTTGGTTTCCGTGCAGATGCTGCCACTCTTTACACCGTAGGAATCGTTGTTCCGGCTGCCACAGGTTCGGGCACTGCCGAAGCCGTCGCCGAACTCCAGCCCCTTGACGGCTGGAATACCGAAAATCAGAGAGGCGATGCGGTTCTCCATGCCGCCGAACATGGGGTCACCCAGCCCGGCAGGCAGGCCCAAAATGGCGCACTCCACAAGGCCGCCGGAGGAATCCCCCTCCGCCTTTCTCTGGAGAATGCGCTCCTGCATTTTCAGACCCTGCTCATCGCTGACGGTGGGAAAGTCCTTATGGGCGGTAGAGGTCAGCAGCTCGCCCCGGTCCTCAATATCCTCAATGGCGGCAATGCGAGAGAGAACGGTAATGCCCTCTGCCTCTAGAAGCTGCAGGCAGATGCCGCCGGCAATACAGAGGGGGGCGGTGAGCCGACCGGAGAAGTGCCCGCCGCCGGTGTAATCCTGGGACCCGAAATATTTAATCTCGGCTGTCAGGTCGGCGTGGCCGGGACGGGGAAGAATCTTCAGCTGAGAATAGTCCTTGGAGCGGGTGTTGCTGTTGCGGATGACGGCGGCGATAGGGGCACCGCAGGTTTTGCCTTCAAACAGGCCGCCCAGAAACTCAGGGGCATCCGCCTCCTTGCGGGGGGTAGCCCAGGCCTGCCCCCGGGATGCCCGGCGCTGCAGAAAGGCGGCCAGCTTGTCCTCGTCGATAGACTTGCCGGCAGGAATGCCTTCAAGGGTGCAGCCGATGGCAGGGGAATGGGACTGGCCAAATATGGTGATGCGAAGGTTCTCGCCTATGCTGCTGCTCATGTCAGATTACCTCCAGGATACTAAGGTCATCCCAAAAGCCGGGATAGGATTTTTCTACGCATTTGGCATCGGTTACGGTAACCGGCTCGGTGCAGACAGTGGCGGCAACGGCAGCGCTCATGGCAATGCGGTGGTCGTTGGCCGAGTCAATGGTGCCGCCCTGCAGGGAAGGCTTGCCGTGAATCAGCAGCCCGTCATCGGTTACGGTAACGGAGGCCCCCAAGGCATTGAGCATGGCGGCCGTGGTAGCCAGACGGTCTGATTCCTTAATCCGCAGACGCTCGGCATTGGTAATCCGGGTGTCCCCCTCGGCGACGGCGGCAACGGCACTGATAACCGGAACTAAATCCGGAATCATGCGGGCGTTAATGGTCTGCCCCTTGAGAGAGGCACGCTTTATCACAATTTCGCTGTCACTTACGGTAACCTCGGCACCGAAGGCGGTTAGAATATCCAAAATTCGTTTATCCCCCTGAGAGGAGGCCGGGGACATGCCCCGGATGGACATGCCCTGGGGGCTTAAGGCTCCCATGGAAAGGAAAAAGGCTGCACCGGACCAATCGCCCTCAACCCGGAGCTCCTCCGGCAGCCGGTAGCGGCTGCCACCGGAAATGCGATAACAGCTGCCATGCTTTTCCGGCAGGGCACCGGACAGGCTAAGAGCATCCTCTGTCATGGTGATATAATCGGCAGATTCAATGGTCCCGGTTACCTCCAGTGTGCTGTCTGCCTGCAACAGGGGCAGGGCCATTAGCAGGCCGGAAATATACTGGGAGGATACATTGCCCGGCAGGGTGAAAAAGCCGGGGTTCAGCTGTCCGCTGACCTGCAGCTGATCGCCGCTCTTTTCCAAAGTCATGCCGTGCTCGGTAAGCTCCCGGTCCAGAGGGGCCAGCGGGCGGTCCGGCAGGCGGCCTTCCATATGGAAGACAACTCGAGCACCCAAAGCACCCACCACGGGCAGAAGAAAGCGCAGGGTGCTGCCGCTTTCTCCGCAGTATAGATGGCGCAGAGAAGCATCCATGGTCTTGATGGGGCTAACGGTGAGCCTGCCCTTGTCGTCCTGTTCAATGGTGGCACCCAAAGCTTCCAGGCAACGGATGGTGGCTGCAATATCCTTGGAAATTACATCACAAATCAGCCGGCATTTGGTCTGGGAAAGAGCGGCGCAAATCAGCAGGCGGTGGGCCTGTGACTTGGAGGCCGGAATGGTTACGGCGCCGGTGCGGGCGCCGGGCTGAACAATCTGATTCATGCGAGGCCTCCGGCGGTGAGCCATTCGGGGACCTGATCGGCAGAAATGGTTTCTACCCGGCAGTGGCCGATGGATTCAGGAACAACCAGCTTCAGTCGGCTGCCGGACATTTTCTTGTCAGACAGCATGCCAAAGCGGATGGTTTCCGCAGAATAGGGAACCTCTACCGGAAGCTTATACTGCCGGAGAAGGGCGATAATGGCATCTCTGGTTTCCCCGGTACAGATGCCCTTGGCGGCCGCAGCACGGGCTATGGCAGCCATGCCCATGGCCACTCCCTGGCCGTGGAGGATGGAGAAGTCGGCGGCCTTTTCAGCGGCGTGGCCTATGGTATGGCCCAAATTCAGCATGGTGCGCAGCCCACGGTCAAACTCATCGGCGGCTACATAATCCCGCTTCATGGAAACACAGGTGGTAATGACATGCTCCAGCTGGCTTTGGATGGGGGCGGCCTTCAGCTCGTCAAAGAAGGAGCTGCTGCCCAGAACGGCATATTTAATGACCTCGGCACTGCCGGCGGTAAATTCCTCCTCAGGCAGAGTGGCAAAGGTGTCGGTATCGCAAAGCACCAGACGAGGCTGGTGGAAAGCACCTACCATGTTCTTGCCGCCTTCCAGGTCCACGGCTGTTTTGCCGCCGACAGAAGAATCAACAGCTGCCAGCAGAGTGGTGGGTATCTGAACAAAGTCCATACCCCGCTGATAGGTGGCAGCGGCAAAGCCGGCCATATCCCCGCAGACACCGCCGCCCAAAGCAACGATGATATCCGTCCGGGTGATGCGGGAGGCGCAGAGCCGCTCCAAAAGCTCGGTGTAGGTTCTAAGGTTTTTATTTTGCTCACCATGGTTGAAAACATGGAAATTTACAATAAAGCCGGCACCCTGCAGGCGTTCTACTACCTGCCGTCCATAGAGCTTAAAAACGGTGTCGTCTGCAACAACAAAGGCAGTTTCTGCCTTGCTGATACTGCGGATTTTTTGGCCGCAATCCTTTAACAGACCGCTGCCGATGATGACATCATAGCTGTTGGATGCCTCAATATGAATGGTATTCATCGTCCGTCAACCTCTTCCTTTCGGGCCTTGGCTTCTGCCAGCAGACTTACCCGGGTGGCCTCGTCATCAGCAACCATGGCATCTTTATATTTTACAAGGTTTTCTATCAGGATGTCCAGTTCTTTTATCAGGTAATCCTTATTGTCCAAAAAGAGCTCGGCCCACATCTGGGGGTTAAGCCATGCAACGCGGGTCATGTCCTTATAGCTGCCCGCCGAGAAGCCTTTATGGGCACCGGCTGTGGGGCTTTTTATGTAGGCGTTGGATACTACGTGGGCCAGCTGAGAGGTAAAGGCAATCATTTCATCGTGCTTCTCGGCAGTGGTAACCGAGTAGCGGGCAAAGCCGGCGGGGGCCAGCAGTTCCTTAATTCTGGTAAGCAAAAGAATGTCATCGAAGGTGGGGGGGACAATGACCATGGGGGCGTTTTTAAAGAGATTGGCTCGGGCGTATTTAAAGCCGCTGTATTGGGTGCCTGCCATGGGATGGCCGCCCACATACGTAAAGCCGTATTCCTTTGCCAGAGCCATACCGCCGGTAACCACCTCGCGCTTGGTGCCGCAGCAGTCAATCACAATGGGGCCCTTTCCAATATAGGGACCCATGTCTTTCATAAAGCTCAGAGCTGCGGCAGGATAAACGCAAATCAAAACTAAATCACAGGCAGCAATATTATCTTTGGTGAGTGTTCTGTGGACAGCTCCGGACAGCTGTGCAAAAGCCAGTGCTGAGGTGTCAATATCAGTAGCCAAAACAGCATGTCCGGCTTCACTGTAGGCCTTGGCAAAGCTGCCGCCGATTAGGCCTAATCCGGCAATTCCTACGGTCATACAATCGCCGCCCTTACTGCCAGAACCTTTTTCACAACCTCGGCGTATTCCTCAGGCTTAAGGGACTGGGCACCGTCGCAGAGTGCATGCAACGGGTCGTTATGGACTTCAATCATCAAGCCGTCGGCTCCCGCTGCCGTCGCGGCACAGGACATGGGGGAAACCAGACGGGCGATGCCCGTGGCGTGGCTGGGGTCAGCCACAACGGGCAGGTGGCTCAGTTCATGAAGCATGGGGATGGCGGATAGATCAAAGGTGTTGCGGGTGTAGTCGCTGTAGGTGCGGATGCCGCGTTCACAGAGAATAACCTTTTCGTTACCGCTGGCCATGATGTATTCGGCGCTCATTAAAAGCTCGTTGAGGGTGTTAGCCAGACCCCGCTTAAGAAGGATGGGCTTGTTGCAGCGGCCCAGTTCCTTCAGCATGTCAAAATTCTGCATGTTGCGTGCCCCTACCTGCAAAACATCCACATCCTCAAAATAAGGAAGGTCGGCTGCGGACATGATTTCCGTAACCAGGGGCAGACCGGTTTCTTTGCCGGCGATTTTTAAAAGCTCCAGCCCCTTCTCACGCAGGCCCTGAAAATCATAGGGGGAGGTACGGGGCTTAAAGGCACCACCCCGCAGCATGGTAGCGCCGGCAGCCTTAACGGCCTTGGCTACAGCCACAATCTGGTCCTCGGTTTCCACAGAGCAGGGACCGGCAATCATGGCAAAGTGGCCGCCGCCGATTTTGCTTTCGCCTACGGTAATCACCGTATCCTCGGGGTGGAATTTGCGGTTGCACATTTTGAAACGCTCGGTAACGCGTTTGACGGACTGGACAATATCCAGGCTTTCAATCAAATCCATGTCTACCTTGCTGGTATCGCCGATGAGGCCCAGTACAGTCTGGTATTCACCGTTGGACACATGAACGCCCAAACCCATGTCCTTGAACCAGTCAATAAGCCGGGTGCGTTTTTCTTCAGGAATGTGTGGCTTAACAACAACAATCATAAGAAATTCCTCCGTAATCAGGGTAATAAAAAAGCGGCCCAGGTTAACCTGTCCGCATATCAGTACTTTGTCCGCCTGTGTTCTGCATCACAAATTAACCTTACGAATGGAAACTCGTAAAGTAATAAAAGCGGAAATAGGTGTGAGCAGATTTCATAGCAAACTCCCGGGGTGTAATTTAGCGCTTTAAAGCGCAAATACCCGAACACGGGTAGTATAAACTGATTTTCTGCCAAAGTCAACCGAATCACTGAAAAACAAAGACTTTTTCCCTGCTTTTCGGGGAAAGCGGGAGACCGGGAAAAGGATATGAGGCTTTTCTTTCTGCCTTTTCTGTGGTATAATATATAATAGGTTGATTTTATTTACAAATGGCCGCGGGCTTGCGGATATCAACCATTTTAATACGGAGGTTACCAAATGAACGAT
>JAKSQI010000129.1 GCA_024404215.1 Oscillospiraceae bacterium | reverse complement strand
AACTTGTGAAATGGTCAATAAGAGTAGTAAAAGTAATCTTTGCTATATAGACTCTGACGCCAATCGGAACCCCTCGGTCGCAGCCTGTTCTGCGGCGGAGCGCAGCTGCGCACCCCATTAAACCGAAGGTTATACCGTCTTTTTCAGGTAATGTATGTTTATGCATGCATTACCTTTTCTTTTTCTGTTGGGAGATTACTATGGATAAGATTATTGAGTTAAAGAACATTACAAAGGTCTTTGACGGCGAGGTCGTCCTGGATAATATCAGTCTCGATATTTATGATAACGAGTTCCTTACTCTGCTGGGCCCCTCCGGCTGCGGCAAGACCACAACCCTTCGCATTATCGGCGGCTTTATCACACCTGATGAGGGTGATGTTGTCTTCCTTGGTGATCGCATCAACGAGCTGCCTCCCTATAAACGTAATGTTAACACTGTCTTCCAGCGGTATGCTCTTTTCCCGCATCTTAATGTATACGAAAACATCGCCTTCCCCCTCCGCCGCCGTGGTGAGGACAAGAAGGTAATTGATGAAAAGGTGCAGGAGATGCTCAGCCTCACCGCACTCCATGGCTTCGAAAAGCGCAGTGTTACCAGTCTTTCCGGCGGTCAGCAGCAGCGTGTTGCCATTGCCCGCGCCCTGATCAGCAAGCCCAAGGTATTGCTTCTGGATGAGCCCCTGGCAGCCCTTGACCTGAAGCTCCGCAAGGATATGCAGCGTGAGCTGAAGGCAATCCAAAAGGCTACCGGAATTACCTTCGTTTTCGTCACACATGATCAGGAAGAAGCCCTCTCCATGTCTGACACGGTCGTGGTCATGTCCGAAGGCCGTATCCAGCAGATCGGCACCCCCACGGATATCTACAACGAGCCCACCAATGCCTTTGTTGCGGACTTCATCGGCGAGAGTAATATCGTTGACGGCGTCATGCTGGCTGACAAGCTGGTTGCTTTTGCAGGCCATCGCTTCACCTGCGTTGACGGCGGCTTCGGTCCCCGGGAGGATGTAGATGTTGTTGTCCGTCCTGAGGATATTGACATAGTTCCCGTTGAAAAGGGCATGCTGAAGGGCACTGTCACAGCCGTTACCTTTCTGGGTGTCCATTATGAAATCATTGTGGATATCAACGGCTTTAAGTGGATGATTCAGACGACCGACTATGCCGCTCCCGAAACCGAGGTCGGTCTCTATATCGAACCCGATGCGATTCATATCATGCACAAGTCTAAGTATTCCGGCCTCTACGGTGACTACTCCGCCTACTCCAACGAGTATGACGAACTGGAAGATACCGAGGAATCTAAAGTAGGGGAGGTTACGTACGACTGATGAAAAACACCAAAACCGGCGCACGGAAAAACCTTACTGAGTTCTTTACCCTTACGCCGTATTCCATTTGGGCTGTGCTGTTCATTCTGGTGCCCCTTGTGTTTATCGCCTACTATGCTTTCACCGATAACAGCTACAGCTTCACTCTGGATAATATTTCCCGCTTTTTCAATGCTACCTCTACTGTTACGGAAAACGGCGTCGAGCGGGAGATTCACACCTACCTGGTCATCTTTTTCCGCTCTCTGAAGCTGGCTGCAATTTCTACTGTTATCTGTCTGGTCTGCGGCTATCCCATGGCCCTGATTATGGCGCGCTCCTCCGGCAAAACCCAAAGCATTTTACTCACTTCGATTATGATACCCATGTGGATGAACTTCCTGATTCGCACCTATGCCTGGATGACCATCCTGCAGGATACCGGCATTCTCAACAGCTTCCTGGCAAAGCTGGGGATCAGCCCTGTTCACATCATCGGCACGGAGAGTGCCGTACTCATCGGTATGGTCTATGACTATTTCCCCTATATGATTATGCCGATTTACTCCGTTCTGGCTAAGATGGATACCCGCCTTATTGAGGCCGCACAGGACCTGGGCTGCAATAATGCAAAGGTGTTCTCCAGCGTTATTTTCCCCCTCAGCCTGCCCGGCGTCATGTCCGGTATCACCATGGTGCTGATTCCCTCCATCTCAACCTTCTACATTTCCCAAAAGCTCGGTAACGGCAAGTTCTACCTCATCGGTGATGCCATTGAAGGCCAGTACGTGGCCAATAACCTGCACTTCGCTGCTGCCATTGCCTTTATCCTGATGGTCATTCTACTTGTCGTCATGGCTGTTTTGCAGCGTTTTGCCAACAGCAAGGCTGTCGCATAAGGAGGGCAAAATATGAAACACGCTTCCAAAATCTACACGGCGCTCGTCATGCTGTTCCTCTTTGCGCCCATTGCCATTCTTGTAGTCTTTTCCTTTAACGAAGCCAAGAGCCTTTCCGTGTTCTCCGGCTTCTCCTTCCACTGGTACCGTGAGCTTCTCCGGGATAACGAAACCCTCATTTCCGTCCGTAACACTTTACTGCTGGCAGTTTCTGCAGCGCTGATTTCCACGGTCATGGGCACCGCAGCCGCTGTGGGCATGAATAGTCTTCGCCGGAAGTATCTGCGCGCAGCACTGGACAGTGTTACCAACATCCCTATGATTAACCCGGATATCATTACCGGTATTTCCCTGATGCTCATGTTTGTCTATGTGGGCCGTATGTTCGGCATGGCAACCAGCCTGAACTTCGGAACCCTGCTCATCGCCCATGCCACCTTCTGCCTGCCTTATGTGATTTTGCAGGTGCTGCCCAAACTCCAACAGATGGATAAGGCACTGCCCGAGGCAGCAATGGACTTGGGATGCACGCCGCTGCAGGCCTTCCTGCAGGTAGAGGTGCCGGAGATTATGCCCGGCATCATCACCGGTATGATTATGGCCTTCACCATGAGTCTGGACGATTTCGTCATCAGCTATTTTACCACAGGCAACGGCTTCCAGACCCTGCCCATCCGCATCTATAACATGACGAAAAAGACCGTCACCCCCAAAATGTATGCCCTCGCAACCATCATATTCTTTGTAATTCTTACCATGCTTCTCGTCACCAATCTCCGCGGGGATGAAGATAGCAGAGAACTGAAGCGCCGCCGCCGGGCTGCCCGTGCCGCTGCGAAAACCGAAAAGAAACTGAAAAAGGAAGGAAACGAAAAATGAAAAAACTGATTGTTCTGGTCCTTGCTGCACTGCTGCTCCTTGGCTCCCTTGCATGCCTTGCCGGCTGCGGCTCCTCCAAGACCCTCACCCTGAATGTCTATAACTGGGGCGAGTACATTGCCGACGGCTCCGAGGATTCCTTTGATACCATCAAAGAGTTCGAAAAATGGTATCAGGCCACCTATGGCGAAAAGATTAAGGTCAACTATGATACCTACGCCTCCAACGAGGATATGTATGCAAAGCTCTCTGCCGGCGCAGTCAGCTATGATGTCATTGTCCCCTCCGATTATATGGTTGCACGCATGAGAGAAGAAGGCATGCTTCTGAAAATCGACTTCTCCAACATCCCCAACTACTCCTACATCGAAGACACCTTCAAGGGCCTGTACTATGACCCCGAGGATGCCTACTCCGTACCCTACACCTACGGTGTTACCGGTGTTATCTACAACGCAAATGTTGTTGACGAGGCCGACCTGGGCGGCTGGGAGCTTCTTTGGAATGACAAGTATGCCGGCGACATCCTCCAGTACAACAACTCCCGCGATGGCTTCGCTACCGCGCAGTACATGCTGGGTCTCAGCGTCAATTCCACCGACAAGGCTGACTGGGATGCTGCCTATGCCAAGCTCAAGGAACAGGCTCCTCTGGTCAAAAGCTATGTTATGGACGAAATCTTCAACATGATGGAATCCGGCGAAGCCTCCATCGGTTCCTACTATGCCGGTGACTACTTCACCATGATCGATGCCCAGGCCGATAATGTAGACCTGCAGTTCTATTATCCCGAGCGCTGCAACTATTTTGTGGATGCAATGTGCATTCCCTCCTGCTGCCAAAACAAAGAGCTTGCAGAGATTTTCATCAACTACATGCTCTCTGAGGAACCCGCTATTGCCAACGCAGAGTACATCTACTATGCTTCTCCCAACTCCGTTGTCTACAACAGTGAAACCTACGTGGATGACATCGGCGAGGATGTCTATGATATCCTGTACATGGATTCCGAGCACTTCAAGGAGAACTACTCCGAGTATGCCTTCCGTAACATGAGCCCGGAAATGCTGGACTATGTCAACACCCTCTGGGAAAACCTGAAGGTCGGCTGATTATCCTACACATGAAGCAACGCCCTGCCTGATTGGCAGGGCGTTGCTTCATGTGTAGAGTTGTTAATGTGCTCCGGACGGTATTTATGCACTTATTTCTTTTGGCTTGCCAAGTGATTACTGTTGCCAATTCCGGTGTACAGTTGTATGATAGAGCCGCATTTTAAAGGAGAGAATATATATGCAACACAACAACCAATCCGGCAGCCCCAAGGCCGCCTTTTTTACAAAAGAAAATGCACAGGAGCAGCTTATGACACTGCTCAAGCTTATTGTCGGCTGCGGCATCTATGCCTTCAGCGTGCAAATTTTGTACTCGCCCGCCAAACTGATTGCCGGCGGCGTAACCGGTGTGGCCCAGCTCCTCAACTACAGCATGAACCTGCCTACCTCTCTGATGATTCTGGTCATCAATATCCCCCTGTTCCTGTTGGCCCTGCTGTTTGTGGACAGAAGCTTTACCCTTTTCAGCCTGATGGGAATGCTGCTGGTTTCCCTTTATATCCAGCTGTTTTCCGGTTTCACTCTGGAGTTTGATTCCATCCTGACCTCCGTAGTTCTGGGCGGTATCGTCAACGGCAT
>JAKSQI010000128.1 GCA_024404215.1 Oscillospiraceae bacterium | reverse complement strand
TCATCAAACAGATACAAATACCAGTTGGCATCAAAATAAACCATGCGGCCACCCGGTACCAACACGCGAGCCCATTCCGCAAAGGCCTGCTCCGGGTATTCCAGATTCCAGGTCACATTCCGGTTGACAATCAAGTCAAACGAGGCATCCGCAAATGGCAGCTGCTCTCCTCGGTTAAGCAGAAAAGTAACCTCAGCGCCGTAGGCCTTTGCGTTTTCCGTTGCATGCCATAGCATATGCTCCGTCACGTCTACCGCCGTAACCTCATGGCCGGCCAAGGCCAGATTAATGGCAAAAAAGCCGGGGCCTGTACCGATATCCAGTATCCTCAAGCGGTCTTTTTCGGGGGCATACTTCAAAATCAAGCTTCTCCAGGCCTCGCGCCGCCAGTCGTTCATCTCCGCTATGTTTTGCCGGGAATAGCTGTGGGCCCGTTCCGTCCAGTAGGACTGCAAGCCTGATAAAAAATCTGTTTCTTTTTCTCCCATACCTTCGTTCATTCCTTCGGCTCCTGGTGTACGTTTGTTTCGCGTCTTTCGGCTGATTCCAGGCAAAAAAAGCACAGGTACACACTCCTCCCCTAAGGGAAATGAATATGTCCTGCCGTTGTTCGGTCGGAACCTGAATCTATATAGTCATACTGTCGTTACAGCTTAATGCTTTTGCGAATCTCTTCCACCCGTACCGGTTGGCCGTCAGCAATATGCACCTGAAACTCGCCAAACTTTATCTCACGAATCAGTCTTAACAGACGCTCTTCCTTCTCAGTTATTGGAAACTTCTCGTCATTCCGGGATTCCATACAATACTCCTTTCCAAAGGTTTGAACTTACTATACCGCCCCGTTCCGGCGCAGGCAAGCCCCCCTGGGGGATGCATTTTCGCCTAAAAATGATACCCCTCGCCGTACATATTTCTCAGCAAAAAAGCAAGGTGCGCTGCATGAATGAATCGCAGCGCACCTATTCTTATGCTTTGTCTGTCCCGGCTTCTGCTACCGGAAAGGATACCATGGCCTTAAACAGATCTCCGTCCACACTGAGAACCAGGCTTCCTCCTTGAAGTTCAGTCAGGCTTCGCGCAATGGACAGCCCCAGACCATTGCCCTCCGTATTACGGGATTGATCCCCCCGAACAAAACGCTCCATCAGTTCTTCCGCTGATACATTCAGAGGCTCCCGGGAGATGTTTTTCAAGGTAATCACCGCCCGTTGCCCAATCTGTTCCAGATTTAGATAAACCCGGGTTCCGGAAAGGGCATATTTCCGGGCGTTGTTCAGCAGATTATCGAACACCCGCCAGAGGCGGCGGCCATCCGCCATGATATGCACCGGAGTATCCGGCACAGAGGTTACCAAAGTCAAACCGGCCTCCGACAGCTTGCCTTCAAACTCACCGGCCGCCTGAGACACCAGCACGGCAGCATTGCAAAGGGCAAGGTTTACCTCCAGATTCCCGGAGGAGGCCTTGCTGGCCTCTACCAGGTCCTCAAGCAGTCGCTTCAGCCGAACAGACTGACGGGAAAGCACCTCAGTATACTCTTTGATTTTCGGATTCTCACAGGGCTCCTGCTCAATGAGGCCCGCATAGTTGATAATACTGGTCAGGGGCGTTTTGATGTCATGAGATACATTGGTAATCAGTTCGGTTTTCATTCGTTCGCTTTTCAGCCGCTGGTCCACCGCCGTGCTCATTCCCACCGCTATGTTATTCAGATCCTGAGCCGACTGCTTCAAGTCCCAAATCATGCCTTGCGTATTGGTAACATAGTCCAGATTACCGGAAGCCAGCATCCTGCCCCCCTGCTGCAGACGGCGCAGCATAAAGGCAAAGTATAAGCCCAAGGGAAGAACAATCAGCTTTTCCAGGAACCAAAGCCCCAGCAGGGACTCCCATCCCCAGCCCCAGAAGCCGGCAATGCACAGCAGCTCCAGCAGGCTGATGCCAACCAGCAGAACCGAGGTCCGCCACACAAGGGGAAGCCCACGAATCAGGCCCGCGAGCCCGCGAACCAGCAGCCGGCACAGACGCCAGAAAAAGCGGCAAAGGATAGCAAGCAAAGAACCCCGTACCAGCATGCGCTTTTTGATGCGGGCCGCTGCGCTCATGCTCAGCCCAAGGAAGAGGGCAGTAAAGAGAAGGACAGCACCCATGATGACGGCTATTTCTGCCATGGAATCGGAGGCCATGACGGCCAGTGCTGCCACCAGCAGAATCCCCGCCGCTATGGTTACTGCTGAAAGTAAATCAAAGGGCACCCGAAACAAGGGGCCGGGGAGCACTTCCTCCCTGTTCGGCCGGCGGCCGGAAACCGTCAGAAGGGCCACATAGGTCAGTACCCCCAAAAGCAGGGCCAAGCCGCAAATAATAAATATTGTATACCGCAGGCTATAAGCCCAATGCACCATCCGGGCAGCAACGGCAAACTGATCCTGCCCCTTCAGTTCAGCCTTTAGGGCAAACTCCGCCGAATAGGGCGCAGCAGATGCAAGTTCCTCCATTTCATCGGGGGCAGCATAACCATAAGAGGGAGAATAATAGTCCCCATAGCGCTCAAAATAATACACAGCTGCATTGTTTTGACCTAGCACAAGACAGTCCACCTTAATGCGGATGGAACCGGCCAGACTATCATAGCCACCATCACAGACTACAACCGTCCCGGACGCGTCCGTAATCTTTAGAAGCACATTGCTGTCTTCCGGAACCTCTCGATGGGTTTGATCCTGCCCGGCACGGCTTTCCATGCTGTAGAGCACGTCGTCCATGGCCGAGTAAAGCAGATTGCGTTCCACATCCTCCAGCATCATGGATTCCGTTTTGGTGTAGATTCTGCCCTGGCCCAGGGCAAAAATACCGATGCCGCTGCCAATGGCCGTCGCAAGAGAAAGCAGACAAAGCAGGTAAAGCAGCAGCTTGCCGGGCAGGCTTCTCACAAAGGTCTTCACAGCTTATCTCCCCTTTTCCAGCTTATAGCCCTGACCAAAAACCACCTTGATATAGCGGGGCTCGGCCGGGTTGATTTCTATTTTCTCCCGCAGATGGCGGATGTGTACCGCAACCGTATTGTCATTGCCCAGAGATACCTCATGCCAGACCGCTTCATAAATGCGCGAAGGGGCAAAGACCTTGCCCGGGTTTTGCATAAAGAGCTTGAGGATATCAAACTCCGTTGGAGTCAAGGCCGCCGGACTGCCGTCAACCAAAACAGTTTTTTCTTTATCGTTCAGGGACAGCCCTCCATGCGATAAAACCTCCGGCTGTACATGACCGCCTCCCAAGGTCAGGAAGCGGCGGAGCTGGGAACGAACCCGGGCCTTAACCTCCAGAGGCTGGAAGGGCTTGGTAATGTAATCATCCGCCCCTACATCCAAGCCAAGAATCTTATCTGTATCCTCACTTTTAGCAGTCAGCAGAATTATAGGCATGTTGAAGGACTTGCGAATCTCAGCCATGGCGGTGAGCCCGTCCATTTCCGGCATCATAATGTCCATGAGAATCAAGTGTATATCCTCCCGATGCACCGTCTCCAAAGCCTGTTTCCCGTTAAAGGCTTCAAAAATTGTATAGTCCCCATCGGACAGATATATTTTCAGCGCATTGACAATGTCACGCTCGTCATCACAAATCAGTATATTGGGCATAACGTATCCGCTCCTCTCACGGTAACAGTATAGCATAAAGGGGCACTAGGCTAATACCGTCAATCCCCTTAAGATTCTATTAACATGTGCGCTGTTTGACAGAAAAAGCGCCCGGCGGAAACCGGGCGCAAAGGATTCATTTACGTTTAAAGACGGGTCCAGATGGCAGGACGAACTCCGATTTCCGGAGAATTCTTATTAACACCGATGTGGTAAAAGGTGCCGTCAAGATAAATGGCCTGCATACAGAGCTTGCCAAAGCCATGGCCCCGAAGCCACCACCACTCGCCATTCGCACGCTCCTCAACGGTGGGCATGTAGCGCTCCAGCTCCTGCCAGTTAAAAATAAAGCACTTATCCTTGGTATCCTGTCCGTTCTCAATTTCCCAGCGGGGGTCGGCATGGTTATCCAGCATGGTCACTAAAAGCCCCATGCGTTCCTTCAAGGTAAAGGCCTGCTCCAGAAAATCCTTGTTTAACCAGTACCGCAGAGTGCTGTGACTCCAGGGAGTATAGTCCCTGTCTTTGTTAAAGGGCATGAAGGCTACCGCCTTATCGGCAATCAGCAGACGATTGCGGCCCTTCTCATCCAGAACCGTCCAGGACAGGGGCTGACCATTCAAGAAGCCAAAGTTCACATGACTGCCCTTGGCAAACTCCAGCAGGCGGTCACATTCGGCAATCCGCTTGGCAGAATCCTCATAATCCCCCAGTTCAAGGAAAATCTCCTTTGCCGCACGAAGCTTAAGGGTTGAAGCGGCCTTCTGCATCTGGCAGGCTTCCTCATAGCGCATTTCTGTTTTATTCATTTCCATGGTTAAGCATCCTCCTTTTTGGCCTTCCATGTCTTGCTTTCGAGCTAACAGTATACCCCCCACAGGTATTTGTCAATTGCGAATGTGCAAAAACTGATGGAATTACCAAAAATCAAAGCAAATCGCCACCCGGGATATAAAACACCTCCCCTTTCGGGGAGGTGCAGAATTAACCAATGCTATACTTACAGGTCCAGCGCTACAACATCCTCAACGGTTTCCCGGCGGACAGCTACATAGCTGCTGCCTTCCTTCAGCATAACAACAGGTGGGCGGGCCACACGATTGTAGTTGGAGGCCATGGAATAGTTATAGGCTCCGGTGGTGCAGACAGCAACGAT
>JAKSQI010000127.1 GCA_024404215.1 Oscillospiraceae bacterium | reverse complement strand
GCCGCTTTTACTTCCTCCACCACTGGAAGGAAGGTACTCCGGAAGACGGCGCCCCCCGGGATTCCGCCCTGCGCATTCATAAAACCCTCCGCCCCTATGAAACTCTGGCCGAGGAAGACAAGGCCCGCGAACGGGCCCGTATGGAGTTCCTGGAAACTACCGGCTGGTAAGGGGCGCTTTCTACGACCCTTTTGGATCGTAGAAGCCGGTAGCTAATACGAAACGTGAAAACAAAACAATAACCCTGCATTCGTGATGAATGCAGGGTTATATATTGGCGGAGAAGGAGGGATTTGAACCCTCGCACGCGGTTTAGACGTCTACTCCCTTAGCAGGGGAGCCCCTTCGGCCTCTTGGGTACTTCTCCGTGTCAAGCGATATGTAGTTAAAATGGCGGAGAGAGTGGGATTCGAACCCACGGTACGTTTCCGTACGACGGTTTTCAAGACCGCTCCGTTATAACCGCTTCGGTATCTCTCCACTTCTCAAACGCTCAATTATATTATCACGGGTCTTAGCTTTTGTCAAGCCTTAATTTACAGAAAGGGGAGCCTTTTTAGGCTCCCCTGAAGCTGGCTTACTTATCGTTCTTACCGAAGATGGGCAGGAAGTTAATGGTGATAATAGCCAGCAGGCAGATGCAGCCGGCGCTCATAAGCAGTCCACCGTAGTTGTTGCCCAGAATAGGAGTGAGAACCTTACTGGGAACCTGAGTGGCACCTATCATTTCAATGGTGGCAATAAGGCCTGTGGCGGTGGCGGCATAGGTGGCGCCGATTTCCGGCAGGGCAATGGGGAAGGCGTAGATAACGGGAACGAACTGACCATGGGCAGCGCCGCTGATAATCAGGGCTAAAGCCAGCAGGACAGGGTTGCCGATTTTCCAGCTCAGGCCGATGCCGATAGCAGCTACCAGCAAGCTGATCAGTAGATAAGCCCGGCGGCTGGAAACCTTGTTCAGCAGACGGGGGCCGAAGGTAGAGCCTAGAATGCAGCCCAGCATAAAGGCGGAGGTCATAAGTCCAGAGGTCTTGTCAGACATACCGTGAACGGCCTTCAGGGCAGATGGCAGGAAGCCGGAAATAACTACCTGAGCAATGAGGAGGAAGAACATGGTAATGCCGGCAATCCAGACATACTTGTTCTTCAGGCAAATCTTCAAGCTTTCCAAGATGGGTGCAGGTTTAACCTCGGCGGCGCCGTCGGTGCCTTCCTTCTTAACGAAGATGAACCAGCAGAGGGCTAGAATCACTCCCAAAACGGCGGCAAAAACAAAGGCACTGTTGGTGCCGGAGAACCAGGGGGTGGAGGCGGTAGCTACGAACATGCCTACATTAGAGCCAGCAGTTACGATGCCAACAATGGCTCCCAGCTTCTCGGGGGGAAAATAGGGGAAAAGAATCTTAGCGGAAGAGGAGGTCATGAAGAGACAGCCAAGGCCGGAAAGCAGCATGCAAATCCACATAACGCTGTAGGAACCGGCAAAGATACGGCCTACACCGCCGACGGCGGCTAGAACAACGGCTATGCCTACGCAGATGCGAGGGCCAAAGCGGTCTACCAGCAGGCCGGAGATCAGGCTGAGGAAAATGGCTGGGAAGAGGTTTGCGGTGAAGATGGAGGAATACTGGCTTTCGGTAAGGCTCAGTTCTTCCAGAATCTGGTCATGAAGAGTGGGTAGCTGATACTGCATGTAGTTGCCAATGAAATAAACGGCGACGCAGACAGCGGCTACAATCACACCATAGCGCTTCAGGTTGTGGGGTTGCGACATGATGATAGCTCCTTTAATCTTTATCAAACCAAACTAGTATAACAGATGAAAGAATTATGGGCAAGACTCTTGGGTAAGTTTCGCCGTCCATTGTTTGCCGCCGAGGCGAATGAGGAAGACGATACCCCTAATGCAGATTTCACCGGCGATGACCACCCAAACCCCCATGAGGCCAAAGCGGGGAACCGCAAAGGCTATAGCGGGAATGCGGATGAGCCACATGGAGCCAAAGCCCAAAATACCAGGAATCAAAGTGTCCCCGGCCCCGCGGAGGGCACCGCAGGCCACAATGGAAGCGGCAAAGAGGGGTTCGGCGAAGCACTCCACCCGAAGAACGGAGACCGCTAGATTGCGGATTTCAGCCACCGGGGTTAGCAGACCGATGACTAAAGGGGCAGATACAAACATAAGGGCCCCGGTAATCGTCATAACGGCAACACCCAGCAGGGTGCAGACCCAGGCCATGCGACGGGAAAGCTTGATTTCTGCCGCACCTACGCACTGGCCCACCAAGGCTGTGGAGGCAGCGGCAATGCCGTAGCCTGGCATATAGCAGAGGCTTTCGGCGGTTACGGCAAAGGAATTTGCAGCAATGGCAATGGTGCCCAAAGGGGCAACAATGCGGGTGGCGGCTACATAGGCCCCGGTCATCATAACGGATTCTACCCCAACGGGCAGGGAAATGCGCAGGGCATTGTGAAGGTCTGAGGTGCGATATTGGTGCTTCTCCCGCCGCAGCTTTAGAACCGGGGAGCGAAAGAGAACAATAGCAAGCAGAATGAAGGCTACCACCACATGTGCTAGGGCCGTGCCCCGGCCGGCACCGAGAACTCCCAGCCCGGCGCCGGGAAGGGTAAGGCGGAGGCCTAAAAGGGTCAGATTGCGGGTGGGATAAATCAGGAAAAAGTTGAAGACCACATCGAAAAGGCACATCATGATATACCAAAAGCCGGGCTCCTTCATGTTGCCGCAGCTTTGCAGCATGCCGGAGCAGAGCTCGCAAATCTGAAAAAAGGGTAGGGAAAAGGCAAACACCAAAATGTAAACAGAAGCCTGGGAAGCAACGCTGCCCTGAGAGCCTAACCAAAGGGGAAGTCGCGCGCTGATGGCGGCGCCAAAGGCCATAAGCAGAAGGCTCAGGCCGATGCAGACTTTAAAGGCCAGGTGCAACAGGTCTCGGGTGCGCTTTTCGTCCCCGGCTCCCATGCTTTGGGCGGCCTGGACTGTAAAACCGGCGTTGATAGCCTGACAGACCCCGTGAAAAAGCCAGGTGCTGGAGGCCATAAGGCCAATGGCAGCAGAAGCCTCCGCCCCCAGGGAGCCTACCATGGAAGCGTCAATATACTGCATGATTACGGAGCTTAGCTGTGCCATAATGGCCGGCAGGCTTAAAAGCAGGGGCAGGCAAATCTGCTCAGCCCGGCTCAGGGGCTGATGAAGCTGTATTTTTTTCAGCAAGGAATCGGTAGACATTGCGGCCCTCCTTTCGGCTCAGTCGGTCTCCTATTATAGTGAGTATGTAAGGGGAAAACAAGCCTGTTTTCACAAAAAGAAGCCCTGCTTTACCCCCATGGCGGGGCTAAACAGGGCAGGTGGCTTATTCATCCGGGTAGGCCCGGTTAATTTCTTCCAGCAGGCTGAGGGGAATGCTGCGGGGGCCGCGGACAGACAGCACGCCGTGTTCCCGAAGCAGGGGCAGGTCAATGGGTTTGCGGTCAAGAGTTTTCAGCAGGCGCAGCCGCATAAGCCTGGTAACACGGAGGTTTTCGTCCTGGTAGTCATCTGGGATATTGACTTCTACGGCCTCGCATTGGTATCGAATGGCGGAAACGGGGGCGGCCACATAGATATAAACGGTGTCTCCAACGCAGACGTTGCTGCTCTGCTTGAAGCAGAAGGTGCCGTTTTCGTCTTCCTCCAGAATTTCTTCCATGGATATGAATTTTGGGTTGGCGGGTACAATCCACTTGGAGATACGGAAAGCCCCCTTTTTGCCGGAGCCCTTTTTGGGTGCCGTCAGGCTGTAGCTGATATCCAGCAGGGTGCGGATGGTCTTTTTTGGCACGGTACCATCCAGCAGTATTGAAAGCCAGCTTTGCTTGTTCATGTGATAGGCGGGGTAGATGCCGGACTCACAGCGGAAGCTGCCGGCCAGAATGGGGTCGGCCTTTACATTCAGCACGTGTACCAGCCCCTCCTGATTTAGGCCCAGCCGGCGGTAGGGGATGGTCATAATCAAGCCGTACCACTTGCCCCGGTCGGCGTGCCGCAGTACGGCGGTGTGGTCATCCCCGGCAAAGGGGTAGTCCCGCTCCGTTTCGTATTCCTCAAGGGCCAGCTTCAGCAGCCAGGGCCGGGAGGATTTTGGTCTCTTTTCTGCCATGGCGCTTTACCGGTGGAGGGCATCGTGTTCCCGCTGCAGCTGTTGGGTAAGGTCATAAATGGTCCAGTTGCAGTTAAAGGGAGTGACAACGGCTTTCAAGGCAATGGGCTGCAGCTCTTCCTTTTTGTACTGCTGCAGGAAACGGTCCAAGGATTTATCCTTCAGACCGGAGAAAACCAGCAGCTCCGGCTGGGAATAGGCGGCGGGCAAAGGGGCCTTGCGGCCCAAGGGGAACTTATAGTCCCCGGATACCACAGCGGCCACGGCGCAGCCGATATCCATGGGGGTGAGCCGGCGGAATTGAAAGCCAAGTCTGCCGCAGAGCTTTTCAATGGCTGCGGCCTTATCTTTGTTGGTGGTGTAGAGCAAAACCAGTTCCATGGTGTAACCTCATCTGTTTTGTTTTTTTTCAGTATACACCCAGAGGGGCCTTTTGAACAGTGGCGGACAAAGAAAACAGGCTGCCCGAGTGGGCAGCCTGTTTGGCAATACATGGTTATAGGACTTAGGCCATGCCGGCGGTGCTGATGCGCTTGGTAGCTGGAGCTTTCTTCTTGGTCTGAGCTACCGGAGTTTGAGCGTTGTCCGGGTGGTGCTCAGAGTTTTCGTTGATTTCTTCGATGGCGAGCTTTTGCAGCTCTTCGTTGGTAGC
>JAKSQI010000126.1 GCA_024404215.1 Oscillospiraceae bacterium | reverse complement strand
CTTTTTTTCTGCATTCTGTTTTTCGACAAGGAGGGCCTTTTCCGCTTCAATTCGCTCATTGAGCTCGTTGAGATACATCCACCGCTCCATCAGGCGGTCCAGTTCAGTCGTCAGGGCTTCCTTTTCCTCCATCAGCTCCTGCAGGCGGACATAGTCCGAGGCACTGGTCTTTTCAGCCTCCTCCACCTGCCGAATTTTGTCTTCTGTTGCTGCAATGTCAGCATCTATGGTTTCAAATTCTTTTTGTTCTTTGAAGCTGAATTTCAGCTTTTCCGTCCGGCGCCGTTCGCCCTCCGCCTTGGGCTTGGCAGGGGCTGCCGCAGCCTTTTCTGTGCTTTTTACCTGAGACAGGTAATCCGTATAGCTGCCCACATAACGGTTCACCCTTCCGTCTCCGGTTACTTCAAAAATGTGTTCTGCGACTTTATCCAGAAAATAACGGTCATGGGATACAGCCAGCACTGCCCCGGGGAATTCCTGCAGGTAAGCTTCCAGCACAGTAAGGGTATCAATATCCAAATCGTTAGTGGGCTCATCCAGCAGTAACACGTTAGGCGCTGACATGAGAATACCCAACAGGAAGAGACGACGGCGCTCACCGCCGGACAGCTTGCCGATTTTGGAATACTGCAGGTCACTGCCGAAGAGGAAACGCTCCAGCATTACGGTAGCCGACAGGCGTCCTTCCGTCGTATCCAAATAGGGCGCAATTTCTTTAATGTATTCAATGGCGGTCTGATTCGAATCAAAATGGCCGCTTTCCTGAGTGAAGTAGCCCACCTTGACCGTAGACCCCCGGTCCAGGCTGCCGGAATCCGGCGCGGTTCTTTCCGCAATAAGATTCAGTAGGGTGCTTTTTCCGGCGCCGTTATGCCCTACAATTCCCACCCGGTCATTCCGCAGAATCATGTAGGAAAAATCCTTGATTACAGCCTTGCCGTCATAGGCCTTGCTGACATCAATCAGTTCAATGGTCTTTCTTCCAAGACGAGAAGCACCGGCAGCCAAATCACCAAAGCGTTGCTCCATCTCCGGGCCTTCCCGGTCCCGCAGCTCTTCATAGCGCTGAATGTGGGCTTTATTTTTTGTACTTCTGGCACGGGCTCCCCGCATCATCCAGGCCCGCTCAATTCGCAGCAGATTCTGCCGCTTCTGTTCAGAGGCTTCGGCAATTTCCTGCCGCTGGAGCTTCAGCTCCAGATACCTTTCCCAGTTGGCCTCATATTCATAGGAGGCTGCCAAAGACAGCTCCACAATGCGGTTGCAGACATTCTGGAGAAAGTAACGGTCATGGGTAACCATGACCAGGCCACCGGCATAGCTGACCAAAAATTGCTCCAGCCAGTTAATCATTTCCGTATCCAAATGGTTGGTTGGCTCATCCAGCAACAGCACGTCCGAGGGCTGCAGCAAAACCGCCGCCAAAGCTGCCCGCTTGCGCTGACCACCGGACAGTGAACCCATGGTGCGTTCAAACAGGCCAACACCCAGCCGATTCAGCACGGTTTTGGCCTCATATTCCCTTAGGGCCCGCTCCTCCTCCGGCAGAACCGACAGCACATGCTGCAATACGGTATCCGCTTCCCGGTAGGCCGGAGCCTGAGGCAGATATGCCACCCGAACTCCGGGGTCGGTTTTCACCCGGCCCTCGTCAGGCTCCTCCGCCCCGGCCAGCAGCTTCAGCAGGGTGGATTTACCTGTTCCGTTCACGCCGATAATGCCGATTTTATGGCCCGCTTCCACATACAGGGTTACACCCCGCAAAAGCTGCTTCATGCCGTAATTCTTATGGATGGAATCCGCCGTTAAAAGCATGGTCCGCCTTCTTTCTGTTTGATTGTATTATCCCGGGAACCGTGCACGAAGGGCTTCCTGCCCCTGCAGGACGGGTTCCAGACTGCCCAGCAGCTTACCCAGACGAGAAGCCTCATCCAGACTGCTTTGGACATGGGGCACACAACCGGCCCCGGCATCGCTGCGGCAGGCTATGGTAACCCCAAGCTCATGGCCCAGACGAACGTTGTCCCTCTGCATGGCCAGAATAGCCTGCAAGGCCTGCTCATTAAACAGCCCCTCACCCAGCAGGTTTTCCGTGGCACTGATGGTAGGCACCCAGATAGTGCCCCTTTCCGCCATTAGGGTCAGGGCCTCCCGGTCGGTGTAGTTGCCGTGCTCAATGCTGTCAGCCCCGGCCTCCGCCGCCCGCTTGATTCCCTCGGCGCTGTTCATGTGCACCATAACAGGCAGGCCTTCCTCGTGGGCAATATGCACCAGCTCCGGCAGTTCCTCCGGGATAAAGCCGGTAATGGAGCCGTAGCAGTCAAAATCCATGATGCCGGAAGCCATCAGCTTAATAAAGCTGCCGCCCTCACGGCGTACCCTTTCAACCAGGCTACGATAGTCCGTCAGGCTCTCGTAAGGCACCCCTAGAAAGGCACCGTAGTTTCCTTTTTTGTAAATGGGAAAAATCGGGCTGGCATACTCCAACCCGTATTCCCCGGCCAGTTCCCTTGCCAGTCGTGAAGCACCCCATTTGTCCCCTCCGTCCCGGAGGTAGCAGATGCCGCTGTTCATGTAATCCTCCAGCAAACCACGGATAAAGGCCTCATCCGGCCCGTTTTTATGCCTTGCTGCAGCATTGCGGAAATCTACGCCATCCAACGCAATATGGCAGTGGCATTCATAGATGGAAGCAATCACCCCAGCAGCCCTCCAATCCAGTGGAAAATGGGAAAGTAGAGAATGGGCAGAAAAATGCCAGGCAGCATGTTGGCAATTTTAATGCGTTTGGGGGCTAGATTCAGCATGTTAATGGCCATGCCAATCAAAATGGTGCCGCCCACAGCATTCATTTCGGTAATTACCTCTGTACTCAGCAACGGCCCAACCACTCCGGCCAGCAGGGTCAACGCACCTTGATATACCAGAATAAAGGCAGCACTGCAGGTTACGCCAATGCCCATGGCCGCTCCAAAGGCCAGTGAGGAGACAAAGTCCAGAGCGCTTTTTGCAAAAATAATGCTGTAATCATGGCTGACACCGGCAGTTAAAGACCCCATAACCGTCATGGAGCCAACGCAGAAAAGAATACAAGCCGATACAAAGCCCTCCGTGAAACGACTGTTCTGGTCACCTCGGTTTTTCAGCAGCTTGCTTTTGAAAAAATCACCGGCCCCCTCAATGCGGTCATCAATCTTGATGGCCTCGCCGGCCAAGGTACCAATGACAATGCAGATAATGACAGCTAATATGTCATTGGTGCCGATGGCACTGGAAATGCCAATCACAAAGGTACATAAGGCCAGGGCTGCAATGATGGTGGTCAGGTGGTTCTCTTTTATTTTAGAACGGAAGAGTATACCCAGCAGGCTTCCGCAGATTACGGCCACCATGTTGACAAATACAGCTACCATAAGAACATCTTCTTTCTACTGGTTTCAAACAGAAATATTTTACACAGGGCTTTTGGGAATGTCAACCAACGCCCCGGAACAGGGAGCGGGAAAATATTTAAAAGAATAAGAAAAAAGTTCTTTTCATTCGTTGGTTTTTGCTGTAAAATATATTATTATTTTGCTTAAGAGGATTTCTGGCTATGAAGCTGAAAAAGGCAGATGCCATTACCAAAATCGTCATTCTTCTGTTGCTCATTTTTTCAATAGCGGGCATTTCTTCCATCCGGGCTAAAACGGAGGCCCTTCGTTCCCAGATTGCCGCTTTGGAACAGGAGGCCGCCAACCTGGAAATTGAAAACGCCGAGCTGCAGTACTATGTTGACCATAAGGACGATGACAGCATCATCGGCAGCATTGCCCGCAAGTACTGGGGCTATGTGAACCCCAACGAAAAGGTATTTTATCATACCGAAAACTAAGCGTGAGAAAGAGAAATCTTATTTTTATATTTTGAATCAGGAGAGGGAATTTCTAAATTTATGGAGCTGGAAACAGGTATGATCACCTCCGGTAAGGTTACCGGAATCACAAAATTCGGAGCATTTGTTACCTTGGCCCCCGGTACATCCGGACTGGTACACATTTCTGAAATCGCCAACACCTATGTTAACGATGTAAATGAGCATTTGAAGGTGGGCGATGAAGTCACCGTTAAGGTTATTCGCATTGACGAAGGTGGCCGTTTGAATCTATCCATTAAGCAGGCTGTACCCCAGACTGAGCGTCCCCGGGACAACAGCCGCGGTGAACGTCCGGCCCGCCGTCCTTATCCACCCCGTCCGGCCCAAAACAGCAGCGGAGCATCCGCTGGCCCCCGCAGTGACCGTCAGCCTCCCGAGCCTTCTCGCTATGTTCCTCAGAAGTCCAATGATGAAGACTTTGAGGATAAGCTGAAAAAGTTCATGCAGGTTTCTGACAGCAAGATGGCAGGCGTTGCCCAGTATGAGCACCGCTCCAGCCGCCGTCGGGGCCGCTGATTTCTTGTCTATTCAATAGCCTGTGTTTTCGGTTTCTTCCGGAAACACAGGTTTTCTTTTGCATATGCCTTCTCTTTTGACAAGAATCCCGAAAAATGGTATGCTGTTTATTACAGTCCATAGGGCTGTACCGACAAACCATATATCATGTAACTAGGAGGAAACAAGTATGAAGAAATGGGTTTGTAACATCTGTGGTTATGTTTTTGAAGGGGACGAACTCCCGGCTGATTTTAAGTGCCCTGTTTGCAAGGCCCCTGCCAGCAAGTTGACCGAGCAGGCTGGTGAGATGGCTTGGGCAGCTGAGCATGTAGTCGGCGTTGGCAAGTCCTTCGGTGAGGATGTTCCTGCTGAGGTTCAGGAAGAGATTATTGCCGGTCTTCGCGCTAACTTTGAA
>JAKSQI010000125.1 GCA_024404215.1 Oscillospiraceae bacterium | reverse complement strand
CTGTAAAATAACTAGGTATGTTTTCACCAAGGATATGAGGTCAAAGAATGAGAGCTGTAACGATTACGGTTATCGGTAAGCAAGCCCAGCCGGATGGGTCCGATGAGGATACCATTGAGCTGGTTACGGAGGGGCGCTACGAGAAAGGACCGGATGGAATTGCCATCAGCTATGTGGAAAGTGAATTAACGGGCTTTGCCGGCTGCACCACCACCTTCACTGTAAAGCCTGACTGCATTACCATGAACCGTTTTGGAAGTGAATGCGGTGACATGGTTTTTGAGGTTGGAAAGCGGCATCAGTATTTTTATGCCACGGAAGCCGGGAACCTGCTTCTTGGGGTTAACACTCTCAGTGTTCATAAGCAGCTGAACGAGCAGGGAGGCGAGCTGGCCATTTCCTATTTGCTGGATTTTGATGACCGTGTATTCAGCCGCAATTCTTTTACCATCAGTATTAAATAAGCACTCCGGTGCGTGGAGGATATGGAATGAATTATATTGATATTGCAAAAAGCCAGATAGATTCTGTTATTAACAAAGCGGTTCAGACCGCTGCTGAGAAAGGGCTGATTCCTTCCGGGGACAAGCTGAATGGCATTGTGGAAATTCCCCGTGATACAGCCAACGGCGACTATGCGGCTACCCATGCCATGGCAGGCGCCAAAACTCTGCGTATGGCCCCTAAAAAGATTGCGGAGCTTTTGGTTTCTGAAATGGAACTGGACGGCACTTACATTGAAAAGGTGGAAATCGCCGGCCCCGGCTTTATGAATTTTACCATGAATGCCGGCTGGTATGGTGATGTTATTGCCAACATTGACTGTGAAGGTGCTGATTACGGCCGTTCTGATATCGGTAAGGGTGAGAGGGTTATGGTAGAGTTTGTTTCTGCCAATCCCACCGGCCCCATGACCATCGGCAATGCCCGCGGCGGTGTTTTGGGTGACACGCTGGCTTCCGTGCTGGACTACGCCGGATATCAGGTATGGCGCGAATTCTATGTCAACAACGCCGGCAATCAGGTTGATTTGTTCGGCAAGTCCATTGAGGCCCGTTATCTGCAGCGCTGCTTGGGGGAAGATGCTGTAGAATTCCCGGATAACGGCTACCATGGCGATGATATCCGTGCTTTGGCTGAAAAGATTTATGAGAAGGACGGAGACAAGTATGTCAATGTTCCTTCCGAGGAACGCACCGCTGCCTTTGTTGCTTTTGGCTTGCCCCACAACATTGCCTTGATGCAGCAGCACCTGGAGCGTTACCGTATTCATTTTGACCAGTGGTTTTTGGAAAGCGAACTGCATGAAAGCGGCTACGTGGCGGAAACCGTTCAGCTTTTGGCTGACGGCGGATATACTTATGAAAAGGATGGGGCCTTGTGGCTGAAGAATACCGCCTTTGGCGCAGATAAGGACGAGGTTCTGCGCCGTTCCAATGGCTTCTACACCTACTATGCTGTTGACATTGCCTATCACCGCAACAAATTCGTTGTCCGTGACTTTGACAAGGTTATTGATGTCTGGGGCGCTGACCATCACGGTCATTCCATTCGCTTTAAGGCTACCATGACCTCTCCTGCACTGGGCATTGATCCTGAAAAGCTGCACTTCTTGATTATGCAGATGGTTCGCTTGACCCGTGACGGCGAAACCATTAAGGTTTCCAAGCGCACCGGCAAGGCTTTGACTTTGAACGACCTGTTGGATGAAATCTCTGTAGATGCCTGCCGTTTCTTTTTTAATGCCAAGCCTGATACCCATTTGGAGTTTGACCTGGGGTTAGCGGTCCGGCAGGACAGTGAGAATCCGGTATATTATGTTCAGTATGCCCATGCCCGTATCTGCAGTCTGTTGGCCGCTTTGGAGCAGGCCGGCTATCCGGTAAAGAAGGCATGTGACCTGGACCTGTCTGTTCTGTCCGGCGAGACGGAAAGAGAGCTTATTAAGCAGCTGTCCTTGCTGCCTGAGGAAATCAAGCTTGCTGCCCGGGATTACGATCCTTCCCGTATCAATCGCTATGTAATTGAGTTGGCTGCACGATTCCACCGCTTCTATAATGCTTGCCGCATTAAGGGTGAGGAGAATGCGATACTCAATGCTCGCCTAAAGCTGGCTGATGTGACCCGTCAGGCTATTCGCAACTGCCTGTCAATCATTGGCGTCTCTGCTCCTGAAAAAATGTAAAAGATAAGCCCGGGCCTGAAAAGGTCCGGGCTTTTGCATACATGATTCAATGACTCAATAGAAAGGCCGGGCTCCTGTGAGCCCGGCCTAAAACTTACCTGAATAACTTTATCCTATTTTCAAATTCTCCCACAGGGTGTTGAGGTAATCCAGCATGTCCGGCTCCATGTTACGGTAGGCATAAGCATTGTAGTTCTCGTTAAACTGATCCAGATTAGCATAAAGAACCTCGTAAGCTTCCTCGCCGATTTCATCCATATACTCTTCACTGTTGTATACAAGAGAATTAGGGGATGCGTAGTAAATATATTCCGCATTGGCAATGGCAGGCTCTTCACTCAGCATATAATTGATGAAGATTTCTGCCAGTTCCTTGTTCTGGCAGCAAGAGGGAATGCACATGGCATCTACAAAATAATTGGTCTGTTCAGGATAATAGAACTGCAAATCCACGGTGTCAGCCTGTGAATCCAGCATAGTGAAGTAGTCGCCGGCGTAATAAGAACCTATAGCAGCCTCACCGGACTCCATCATGTTAAAAATTTCGTCCATGACATAACTCTTTACCAGCGGGGCTTGAGCTTTGAGCTCGTCAAAGGCTGCATCCCAGTCTTCCTTACTGGTAGAGTTAACATCCAGTCCAAGCTTATACTGGGCTGTAGCAAAGGCATCACGGGAGTTGTTGTACTGGATGATATTGCCGGCGTATTTTTCGTTCCACATCAAATCCCAGCCTTCTGCATCCGCTTTGTCTACCACATTTGCATTGTAAATGACGCCGATAACGCCATAGGTATAGGGTACCGTGTAGAGATTGTCTGGATCATAGTTGAGGCCGCGGAAGCCCTCGTCAATGTATTTGTAGTTGGGGATGTTATCATAATTCAGGGGAAGCAGCATGCCGGCTTCTGCCATGCGGGCAATCATGTAGTCGGAGGGGATGACAACATCATAGCTGACAGCACCGGCAGACAGCTTGGCGAACATATCCTCATTACTGGCATAGGTATCGTAATTTACGGTAAGCTTGGTTCCGTAGGTGTCTTTATACCACGCTTCAAAGGCCTTGATGGTATCCAAAGAACCTTCGGAGCCATCGGAAATGTATTCACCCCAGTTGTATACATTCAAAACCAAAGCTTCTTTGGAGCCGCAGCCGCTGAGCAGGGCAGTCAGACTGACCAGCAAAACCAGGACCATAAGCAGGGATAATATTTTTTTCATGTTTCGTTTCCTTTCTTTTTCTCTTTTTTTGCGGCAACTCGGGCAGCCTTTCGGCGACGCCGGAGCTCCCTTGTGTCGCCATCTTCTCGAAGATTGGTTATCATCAGCATGACAAGAATAACAAAGAAAATAATAGTTGCCAGAGCATACATCTTGGGTGTTACAGTTTTTTTGGTCATGTTGTAAATGCGGATGGGAAGGGTTTGAAAGCCGTTGCCGGCAGTAAAGTAGCTGATAACAAAGTCGTCCAGTGACATAGTAAAGGCCATAATCATGCCGGTTATAATGCCTGGCATGATTTCCGGAACCTCAACCTGAAGAAAGGCCTGCAGAGGTGTACAGCCAAGATCCATGGCGGCTTCCGGCAGGGAACGGTCCATTTGCTGGAGCTTGGGAAGAACCTGGAGAATAACATAGGGCAGGCAGAAGGTGATATGAGCAATGAGCATGGTGCCGAAATTCAAGCTTGTGGCGGCACCGAAAAGACGGCCTACAAAAACAAACATCAGCATAAGGGAAATACCGGTGATGATATCCGGGTTGATCATGGGAATGTTGGTTGCTGTATCCAGGGCAAGCAGCAGGTATTTGCGGCGCAGGCGATTCATGCCAACGGCGGCAGCAGTGCCCATAATTGTGGAAATCAGTGCGGCGGATACAGCCAGCAGCAGGGTATTGCGAACAGCATTCAAGGTTTCCGAATCCCTCAGCAGCTCCCGATACCAGTGTAAGGAGAATTCACTGAAAACCGAAAGGCTTTTGGCATCATTAAAGGAAAAGACAACCAGAATGGCAATGGGGGCAAAAAGAAAAACCAGCAGTAAAGCGGTATAAATCCGAGACAGATGTTTCATATGCATTGCCTCCTTAAACTCTGGATTTGTCAGCGGCAATCTTCTGCAAAATGGCCATGACCACCAAGAGGATGATCATAAGCAGCAGTGCGATAGCAGCAGCAAAATGGAGGTTATTGGAAACATACTGGCCTTCAATGGCGTCGCCAATCAGGTAGAACTTACCATTGCCCAGCTTTTGGGAAATATAGAAGGTACTGATGGAAGGTATCAGCACCATGGTTATGCCGGACATGACTCCGGGCAGGCTTAAAGGAAAAACAACGCTGCTGAGGACCTTGAAATCGTTGCATCCCAAATCGTGGGCTGCTTCTATCAGGCGGGTGTCCAGCTTAGCCAAAATGGAGTAGATGGGCATGACCATAAAGGGGAAATAATCATAAACCATGCCGATTAATACAGCGCCTTCTGTTCCTATGATGTGAACCGGATTTAACCCGAGCTTGTCTAAAAAGCTGTTTAAAATTCCGGTATCCTGCAGAATGGTCATCCAGGCATAGGTGCGAATCAGGAAATTCATCCACATGGGAATCATAATCAAGGTAAGCAGAATGCTCTGGGTGCGTTTGGGGGCA
>JAKSQI010000124.1 GCA_024404215.1 Oscillospiraceae bacterium | reverse complement strand
CTTCCCCTTGAGACTAACTATGTAAAGTCAAGTTCAAAAATAGACTGTGGAATTGGTTTCAAGCTGGAAAATGGGTGCAACAATACTGAGTGCCATTGGCACCCCGCAAGTTTCAAATGGATGTTTATTATGCTACCTGGTATTTCTGTTGAGTCTTTTCCAGCGCGTATATTAGGCGTACAAGCTTCTTGACTACGTGAGATATGGCAACATAATAGTGCTTTCCCTCACTGAGTTTCTTTTCCAGATATACCTTGAATTGAGAATTGAAAAGGCAGACTGCCTTGGCTGCGTTGAACAAGGCATACCTAAGATAGTGAGACCCTCTCTTCTCCATATGCGAATGGCCACTTGTGAATTGTCCTGACTGGTAGGTACTTGGTGACATCCCTGAATAGGCAAGAATCTTGTCCGGAGAACCGAAATTTGAATAATCTCCAATCTCTGCTAGAATCATTGCCCCCATTCTGTTGCCGATGCCCGGTATGGATGTTATGGGAGAGCTAATTTCCTCCATTATCTTGTCTATCTGCTCCTCAGCTTCCTTAATCTCTGCGTTGAATTCCCGTATGAGACGGACTGTATGCTGCAGTTCCATAGATTTTACAGGCATTGCAGCACCAATGGATTGTCTGGCCGCTTCTCGGATTTCCAGGGCTTTTTCTCTTCCAAAGCGTCCGGCTGACGCCTTGTGCAGAATTGTCTTCAAGTGAGTCAAATTACACTCTGCGATTTGAAGCGAGCCCGGCATCTCCTCTAGCATGGCATAGACAGCTGTGCTGTGCACAGTAGATACCAGCCTCTCTAACTCAGGAAAAAGTATGTTTAGAAGCCTGGTCACGGCCACCTTCAGTTTTGCTCGTTCTCGCACTTTTTCAAATCTGTATCTTGTGAGTGACTTTAGTTCCTCATTGTGGTATGCTGTTTCTGTGTAGGACTTGAGGTCCACATCTGACAGAAGCAGTGCCGCAATGGTACGAGCATCCACCCGATCGGTCTTTGTCTTTCTAAGACTTAGACTTTTCCGGTAGAGATTCGTCTGAAGAGGGTTAATGACATAGGTGGCCAGACCATTGTCAAGAAGAAACCTCTGAATGTTGCAGCTGTAATGTCCGGTTGCCTCAAGCCCTACTTTAATTTTATCCTTTGGTTTGGAGCAACTGCGTATCTTCTTCAGCAATGTTTCAAAGCCGGACCTGTCATTACTTACGGTGAATACATCTGCCAGGACGATACCTTCCGAACTCATGATAAAGCAATCGTGCTTATCCTTTGCCACGTCAATCCCAACGCAAATCATGGTAATACCTCCAGTATTTAGTATGATGTTGAATCCGCAATTCTCTTTGCTGTTGTATCCTCGTTCAACATAAACCGTCTGGCGGTATCTAACTGATTAACAATACTGCAAAGGACTGCGGTTGGAGCCTCAAGGAAACCGTCAAGCGGTAGGGGAAGCCAACCAATCCACACATCCTTTACAGTATAACACCGGTCTTTCATGACCTACATGTCTTCTCCATTATACGAGGGGAAGCTGTCGAGCATCAGCGAGACTGATGAGGTGTATAGGTTAAGAGAGCCCTCTGGGGGTAGTTGCCCGCAGGCAGCGTTATCTCTTTGTAGTCTACTGCGGCGAGGACGGCCTACGGCCTACACCTCATCCGGCAGGCTATGCCTGCCACCTTCCCCTCAAGGGGAAGGCTTTTTCTTCTGGCCTGCATCCCTGCTCAAGGGGAAGGCTTTTTCCTACCGGCCTGCGTCGGCTATTCTTCCAAGCCCAGGTGAATTCGTATATCCTGACATACTCCGTCAAAATTCCTTGAAATGTCCGAATTCGCATAACGCAGCACCCGAATTCCTTTTGACTGAAGATAGGAATCCCGCACTTGGTCCGATTCCAGACCCGGCCCTTCATAATGCTGGGAACCGTCCAGTTCAATCACAATAGACTTCTCTGCACAATAAAAATCAACAATATACCGCCCTATCACCTTCTGGCGATTGATAGTCAGAGGCAGATTTTTCAGGCAGTCATACCAAAGATGACGTTCTTCCTTTGTCATGGTCTTACGCAGACTTTGGGCGTTGTTTGTCAAGTGTTGATTGTTTCGGTCATTCATGGGTGCGGTTTCCTTTTGTTTTTTCTTATTCTAACATATTGAAAGGCAAAAAACAGGACATTTTGGTGTAGATGTGGCTTTCACCGTCAAAGGCTCCCCCCAGGGGGCTCTCTCTTCAGCTACGCCCAAAGGCTTCCCCTTGAGGGGAAGCTCCCGAGCTTGCGAGGGTGATGAGGTGGCGCTGCCCGCTGGCAGCGTTATTCCTTGTGGTCTGCTGCGGTCTGTTACGGCTCCTCCGGAGACTACACCTCATCCACCGCTCTGCGGTCCCCCTTCCCCTCAAGGGGAAGGCTTTTTACTAGCATCCCGCACTTCCGAAAGGGGAAGGCTTTTTTCTATCGTCCTGCTCTCCCGAAGGGGGAAGGCTTTCCATCCCCCTCGGGGTGGCCGAGTAAAACGAGGCCGGGGCGATTCTATGGCGGCGAAGCCGCATCCACGGGTGGCAGTGCGGCAACAACGGAAAAACGGCACCCTGGCGGGTGCCGTTTGGGATGCTGCTTGAAGGATTAGTCTGCGTTGATGTACTTGGCGACGATGTCAGCCACGGTGCCGTCAACAACCATCTGAGTCAAGGCATTGTCGATAGCCTGCTGCAGCTGTTCGTTGCCTTCGGCAACAGCGGCGCAGTATTCCTCCACCACATAGGCGGAATCCAGAATAACCAGGCCCTCGTTGGCTTCTACATAAGCCTGGGCAGGCTGCAGGTCAATAACCACGCAGTCAATCTGGCCATTGAGCAGGGCCTGTACGGCCTGAGCGCCGTTATCATAGGCGGCTACGTGGTCGTCACCATAGTCGTCGCAGCAGTAGATATAGCCGGTGGTGCCGCGCTGGGTGCCGATGAGGCCGGCGTTGGCCAAATCATCTGCGGAGGTAATATCGCTGCCCTCCCTGGTGATAATCACCTGATAGCCGTCAGCATAGGAGACGGAGAAGTCCATAATCTTGTCGCGCTCTGCACTGTAGGACAGGCCGGCGAATACCACATCGCATTTGCCGTTCTGAACCGCTACCAGGGCAGCGTCAAAGTCCATATCGTCAACAACCAGCTCCAGGCCCAGCTTATCGGCTACGGCAGAAGCGATTTCAACGTCGATGCCTTCAAAGCCGGTGCCGTTAAAGCCTTCGCCGTCCGCTACCATTTCGTAAGGGGGGAACTGGGCGTTGGTGGCCATAATCAGCTTGCCGGATTCCAGAGTTTTGAGGCCGGTGCCGGCTTCCTTCTTGCCGCAGCCTGCCAGCAGGGCCAGACAGAGCAGCAGACAAAGTACAATTGCCAGGGTTCTTTTCATGGGTATACTACGCTCCTATTGAAATAAGATTTTTGCATAGCCATTATACCCCGGGGGGTATCGGTTTGCAAGAGGTTAAGGCACATTATTTTTCAGTTCTGGAGGAGCTGAAGGGCCCGGGCGGCCTGGGCCTTAGTAAGGCCGGAGTTGGAGCCCTGAAGGACCTTGACGGTTTGGGCCAGAGTCAGGCGGCTGCGGAGGGCCTGAAGCCGGGCGGTGAGCTGGGCATCGGTCATGCCGTCGTAGGTCTTTTCTGCCTTGCCGGAGGAGCCGCTGCCGGAAGAGGAGGATGCAGAAGCCTTGGCAGCGCTGAGATTATAATCCGCCTGCCAGTGGTCATCGGCCACCGCATCCCGCTGCTGCTGATAGTCAAAGTCCCGGGCATCCCGGTAAAGGGCCTGGGCCTGCTGCTGGCGCTGCCAGGCGTCCGACAGGGTATCCCGCCAGCGGGAATAATCCGTCTGCTCCTGCTGCTGCAGCCGGTCATACTGCTGACGGAGGCGGTCCTCCTGGTCCTGATAGCTCTGGCGGGCTAAATTGGCCAGCTCCGGCAGGCGGCCATTGAGCTGCTGCAGATAGCCATCATAGGCCTGCTGGCCGGCGGTTTGGCCATAGCTGCCGGCATAGCCCCCGGTAAGGCCGGCGGCCTGCCCCAGGGTGTCCTCCATGGCACGGCGGCCAAGGGTGACATACTGCTGACGGTAGCTCTGATACAGGGGGTCTGCGGACGGGTCATAGCGGAAGGCCTTCCGGTCCGACAGGGCCTGATAGAGCTGATTCAGCCTCTCCTCATTGGCAGACACATAGCTGCCGGGGGCGGTGCGGTCAGCCGCCTGAGCCTGCTGCCGCAGCTTTTTTACGGTTTCACTTTCCTGGTACATGCATAATCCTCCCGTTTCGTTGTTTTGCCAGGAATGACTACGTCATTCCTTTTGACTGAACCAATTCCCACTGCAGTGCCCCCTCCGTCATGCTTCGCATGCCACCTCCCCCGCTATTTGCGGGGGAGGAAAATGGGAGGGGCACTGCTATTATTTGTTTATCGTACTAAGTCTTATTTCATGGGATGCGGTTTATCCCTCTGCTGCTCTTCTTTTTCTGCAAAGGCCACATTCAGCTGCTCTGTCAATTGGCAGAGCCAGCGGTAAAGGGCCAAATATTCAGGGGAAGAGCCTTCTCTTCTTGGTGGTTCAAAATACACAAATATCACTTCCTTCTTTACTGGCAGCAATGGCAGAGCCATTGCTTTGCCAAGGAGATGCAGCAGGCTAAAGCCTCCCTTGTGTAAAGGGAGGTGGTGAGCGAAGCGAACCGGAGGGATTGTGCCTGCCTGAACCAGCAATCCCCCACCGCTACGCGGAGCCCCCTTTACACAAGGGGGCCAACGCCGACTACCGTCGGCTACACCTCATCCACCGCTCCGCGGTCCCCCTTCCCCTCAAGGGGAAGGCTTT
>JAKSQI010000123.1 GCA_024404215.1 Oscillospiraceae bacterium | reverse complement strand
TCGGGGTTGATGGTGTTCAGGGTGATGATGGTCTTATCGAAGCCGAAGTAGTAGCCGCCGCCGGGAGCCAGCGTATCGATGAGCTCCTTGGCCTTGTCGATACATTCTTCCTTGGTGCCGGTCTTCAGCAGCATAACGGGATAGAAGCCGGAGAGAACCATCTTGTCGCCCAGCTTTTCCTTCCACAGCTTGGGATCGCCCTTTTCCACCAGCAGGCGGGTGCCCTGAGGCAGATCCTGCAGGTGATCCAGATAACGGGTCCAGTCATCCTCACAGAAGATCTTGAAGGCCTGGCCGTTTTCGGCGGTGGCATGAATCAGCTGAGAGAAGCTGGGATAGTAGTACTTTTCAAACTCTTTGGTCCGCATGAAGGTGGGCATGTGGCCGGGCATCCAGGCAGAGCCCAGGTGGGACTGCTTAGCGGGCTTAGCATACTTAACCAGCATGGGAACAGCTGCCATAGCAGCCTCGCCGACCTTCTGGGGGCAGCGCTTCAGGTCCTTGCTGACGCCGGAGAAGCCGCGGGGATAGTCGGACAGGATGTCCATAGGAGCCAGAGAACGGGAGTTGTAGTAGCCGGGGATGCCGTAGAAGCCCAGCTTTTCGGCAACACGGCCGTAAATCTGGATGTACTTGGCCATATTCTGCTCTTTGGCCTTCATAGCCATGTAGAATACGCCGTAGGCACGGGCACCGCTGACGCCCATAGCGGCCATCAGACGCGGAATAACCTTTTCAGCAATAAAGTCATAGGGAGAAGCAATGTACTCATCGTACTCCTCGGGCTCCATGCAGCTGATTTCAGGATGCTGCATGAATCCGCCGGAGCCCATGACGGAGCCGCGGCACTCGGACAGCACAGAGAACAGAGGCAGACGGCCGGAGTCCTTGGGGAGGCAGTCAGCCTTGATGTGCTGAGCCATGTTGATCATGGCCTCTTCAAAGCCTTCCAGGGTCCACAGGGTCTTGCCGATGGGCATGCCGGCATATTCGGCATAGCTTTCGCCGGAGAGATAGAAGTCAATCGGTACACGCTCGGGGATAATGCCCTTATACAGGTCATCCCAAAGCTTGGCCTTTTGAGCGATCATTTCTTTAGTATCCATGGTTTTCCTTTCAGGAACAACGTCCTAATTTGATTTTGAAAAACCGGGGCCGGGCGAAAGCCGCAGCCCCGGTAATTAGGTTGATTAACAAACCGTTTCGGAAGGCCCGTCGGCCCGGGTTCTTACTGCTCTTCCTTCTCAGCGAAAGCGGGCAGCAGAACGTCCTTAGCCAGAACAACGCAGATGCAGCCGACAACGGAAACAGCCAGCTGGAAGCGAGCAGCGTTCATGAAGGAGCCTGCAGAGAACTCGGCGTCGATGATCTTGCCCCAGATGGTGGTGCAGATGGAAGTACCGAACAGCCATGCAGCGAAGTTGCAGAAGCCGACAGCAGTACCGAAATTCTTAACGGTAACCTGAGTCTTCAGCATAGCGTAGATGGTGGTAACCTCGATGGAGGAAGCGAAGCCGATCAGAGCGTATACAACGGACCAGGTGGTAACGGTCAGAGACTTGAAGCCGAATGCGACCATAGCCTCAGCCACAATGAACATACCGAAGGACAGGAGGGTCATGTTCTTGCTGTTGGTGCCCTTGATGCGGAGCATAGCACCCAGCAGCAGGCCGGAGATGATACCGGCAATGGTGTTAACAGTGATGATGTTGGTGGGAACAGCACCTTCGAAGCCGGCGCCCTTAGCGAGCATGGTACGGCCGAAGTTGGTGATGAAGGTGTTGATGGCGCCGTTCATGGAGACGGAGCCGATAACAACCAGCCATACCATGGGCTGAGTGATGATCTTGCCGATGCCCTTGAAGGGGTTCTGAGCTTTCTTGACAGCGGGCTTTGCGCGGCCTTCCAGCTCGTCAACGGTCAGCAGGCCGATGGAAGCGGGATCTTCCTTGGTCAGGATGATGATAGCAACGAGGATAACAACAACAGCGACAGCAATGGACAGAACAGCGTTTCTGCGGCCCATGGAGCTGATCATAGCAGCCAGAGGAGTAGCAGCGTAGAAGGTACCGATCTTGGAAGCAGCCATAACCTTGGAGTTAACGCTGGAGTAAGCGGTAGCCTTGGTCCAGTTAGCAATCAGACGGGACAGGGAGGAGAAGACAACAGCGCCGCCGAAGCCCATCAGGCCACGAGCAACAAGCATCATGGGGTAGCTGTTGGACAGGGCCAGGATCAGAGAGCCGATGGCCATGAAGATGTAAGAGCAAGAGATCAGTCTCTTTGCGCCGAAGCGGTCAACGAGCATGCCGCCGGGCAGGTTTGCGAAGGAATAAACATAAGAGAACACGGAGGTGAACATTGCCAGCTGGGAAGGATCCCAACCCAGTTCCTCAACCAGGTCCTTACCAACGGTACCGCCGGAAGTACGGATCAGTACGAATACGATATATGCCAGAATAACGGGTGCCAGAGAAAGTGCAGCGGCCTTATTGGTTTTCTTAATGGCCTCAGCGCGCTGAACATCACTTAAGGTGTTAACGTCCATTCTTTTACTCCTTTTTGAATTTCCTTTTTCTTTCCATTTTAGCTTTTAGTTTTCAAGGCAGGACTCCTTGGGAACCGGTTCCCGTCGGCGCGCTTCCCGGCGGCCAACCGGAAAGCCCTTTGAAAGCACTTTTATCATAGCAATTCAGTATCAACCGAGGAATGAGAACATCATTGAAGGAACATTAAACCAAAAGTTGATATTATTCCCGCCTACACCCCTCGTTTTTGTTGGTTTTATACAGAATACATGCCTGTAGCTTGTACAAAATATGCCATACAGACAAAAAATCCGCAGGCAGCCCGCCTGAATCCCTGTCCAAACCTTAAACTTTTAGTTTGAAATCACATGCAACCAAAAGCTTGATACTTTTCCCGTTTTCATCCAAAAAAGCGCAAAAACGCACGTGCCAAAAATAGCCGTGCGTTTTTGTGCATAATCTACAATTGTCACCCTTACCGTTTCTTTGGCGGGGTTTGTGTGCGGAATTCGTGGGCTGCGGTTTCAATAAACTTGCGGACAATGTCCGACGGTTCCTTGGGATACAGCAGGCCCAGCGGGATTTTAAAGTCCCAATCCACCGGAATAATCCGCACCAGCGGGTGCTTCCCGTTCCATTTTTCGATGCCGAACATCATGTTACGGCTGCTCTCGCAGCGGTTGAAGGACTGGAGGCTGAAATTTTCCAGGTCAACAATGCGGATCTGGGGATGCTTTTTTTCCAGATAATCCCGCAGCTGGTCCAGATAGGCATTGATACCCCGCTTCAACAGGTAGAAGTTGTGGTTATACAGGTCCTCCACCTTCAGCCGTTCTCTGGCAGCCAGAGGATGCTGGATAGAAACGGCACAACCGATGGGTTCATAGTACAGGGGCAGGGCCTGGTAATTCTTATGGGGCAGGTTGTCGCACATCAGCAGCACCACATCGATATCCTTGCCCAGGTTGTTGCGGGTGGAATAGGTGTTGTCCTCACTGTTGCCGAAGACCACCATCTTAAACTGCATCTCGGGGCACTTCTTCTGAATCTGGGGAATGAGCTGGTTGAAGATCTCCGCAGAGGTGATGATGGACACGCCCAGCCGTACTACCTGCTTCTGGGTTTCTGCCCTGCGGGCACGGGTAACCATTTCCTTGGAGCTCTGAATCAAATCCTTGGCGTCCCAAAAGAAGGAACGGCCGGCATCCGTCAGGGTGACACCCCGGTGGGTCCGGGTGAGGAGAGTCAGGCCGGTGGTGCTTTCCAGTGCATTGATCTGCTTGACCACAGCCTGTGTCGAAATAAACAGCTTGGCGGCAGCCTTACTGAAGCTGCCCTCCTCCGCCACACAGATGAAGGTATCTAACTGGGTGTTGTACATGGAGTGTGAACCTTTCCGTTAATACTGGTCCTATTGTAATTCAGATAACGGGCGCTGTCAATGCTTCCTGTCCACCTGCGTTCCATCGCCTCCTGAGACTCATTATAGAGCAAAGCAGGGGACAGTTGCAGATTAAGGTATCCGTATGATCGTAAATGTAATTCCAGCTTTGGTGATTGCCGTAGGTCTGTTTGGTGAGCAGCTGCGTAGCGGGATCATAGGTATTGGATACCAGCGTCCTGCTGCCAACGGAAACCGAGGCCTGCTGCCCGCCGGGGGCATAGGCGATGGCATAGTACGTGTTGCCGATGATATACTTAGAAAAGTGTCAAGACGCCCATCTTTGCGGCATCACGCCTTGCCAAGACAGCGGAACCGTCCCTCTGTCTTATGAAGCGTTTATCAAGACGCAGAGACCATCCCCATGTCTTCAGTTGTGTTCCTTGTTTTCAATCAAGCTGTTGGAGAAGTTCTTGAATAATCTGCTGTTTTTCTTCAGAAAAGTCAAATACGGATTCATAGAAGACTGCGCATCCGGCTTCACTCATTTTATCTGCATACAAGATAAAACGATTTCTCTGATTGCAGGATGGCCAAACGCAATACTCCATTACATTGTTTGATAAATCTATTACTACACATACCTTTTCATTTCCACTGTAGTCTTTATAAGGGCTCCCAATCACAACAACTGAATTGCCCTGTTCACGTATAGCTTGTACGTCTCCGATAATACAGGTGTTTATTTCATTACACATATAAAGTACTTTTCCCTTCGTTCCGTAGACATTTGAGCGGAGGAGTTGAAATGTTCCATTGCCAAATGAGCGAATTGTGTCACGTCCGGAAGGATATTTTTTACTTTCAATGGAGATTTGACCAAAGTAGCAGATAGCAAACATCAGCGCCGATATCGCTAATATTAATATGGCTTTTTTCCTCATTCTCATTGTTCGTACCTG
>JAKSQI010000122.1 GCA_024404215.1 Oscillospiraceae bacterium | reverse complement strand
TCCGCGGAGAGAAACAATCCCTCCGGTTAGCTTCGCTCACCACCTCCCTTTACACAAGGGAGGCTTTGGCCCTAGGGGCCCCGGCGCAACCCGGCACAGCGGTTGTCAAAGCCTTCCCCTTACATTGCAGTTGGACAAAAGTAACCATTGGAGGTGCCTGCCTTGAAAAAACTGTTTTGTTTCCTGCTGACCTTAGCCCTCTGCCTGACCCTGCTGCCGGCCGCAACCCTGCCTGCCCGGGCAGAAGAAGCCTCCGGCTCCTGCGGTGAATCTGTCAATTGGACTTTAGATGCCAAGGGCAACCTGACCATATCCGGCTGGGGCCCCATGAGGGACTACGTGAGCGCTGTCCCCCATTGGAACAGGGCAGACATTACCGCTGTAGTAATCGAAGAAGGGGTTACCACTGTCGGTATCCGGGCCTTTGCCGACTGCCCCAATCTCAAAAAGCTCACCCTGCCGGAAGGCTTGGTGGAAATCGGCAGCTATGCCTTCCGGGGCTGCACAGCCCTGACCGCCGTCTCCTTCCCCTCCACCCTTGCGGTAATGGGGGAAGAAGCTTTTAAGAACTGCTCCTCCCTGGCTGCTGTGATTCTGCCGGATAAGCTGACTCGGATAGAAAAGCGGACCTTTGAGGACTGCATTGGCCTGAAAAGCCTTCAGACCGGGGCCCGGCTGGAATCCATCGGCCCCTCCGCCTTTCAAAACTGCAGCAGCCTGACCGACCTGACTCTGTCCGCCCCCCTCTATTTGCTGGAGGATTATGCCTTCCGGGGCTGCTCCTCTCTCCCATCGGTTACCCTTCCCGACAGTCTGGTTTACATCGGCAACTGGGCCTTCTACAGCTGCAGCTCCCTGACCTCCTTCCGTGTTTCCCTGAACCATCCCCTTTACACCGTGCGGGACGGTATTCTTTACAGCAAGGATGCCACAGAGCTCATTCTCTGCCCCTTCGGCAAAAGCGGCAGTGTGGTTCTCCCAAATGGCCTTACCGCGCTTCCAAGGTGGGCCTTTGACGGCTGCGTGAAGCTGACGGATTTCACCATTCCCCTGTCCGTAACAGAAATTGGGGACGCTGCCTTTGGAGAACGAAGCAGCCCCTTTACGGTCTATTACGAGGGCAGCCGGGAGCAGTGGGATGCCATAACAACGAGCTATTACAACCAAATGCTGGGCTATTCAACCATTCACTGCAACGATCAGCCAACCTTTGATACCAACGGCGATGGCTGGCTGAATTTGAAGGATGTGTATCTCCTCTACCGGGCCTTCATAGGCTCCGCTGATCTCTCCATCCGCACCTGCGATGTCAACCGGGACGGCTGCCTCAGCCTAAAGGACGTTGCTCTGGCTTTTCAACACAGCATGGCATAAAGGTGGGCAGCGGTATGGCCCCGCTTAGGAGCCACCTATGTTTTACATTCGCATAGCATCAAGTCATCGAACATTTCCTCAGCATAAGGCTCAATGACTTGATAGGATAATTGCAAAGAGGACGGTTCCTTTCGGAGCCGTCCTCGTGCTTATGTCAGGTTATCTTTACTGCCGGCGGGGTTTGCGAGTGAGCTTCACAATCAGCTCGTCAATGTTGGTTTGGTCAATGCCTTGTTCATTGACCTTACCCAATCAGCCAATTAATCAGATTCAGCGACATGATTCCATCATAGGAGCTATCCATCCCCGGATTCAAAGAAAGAACAATTTTCTCATAATTATCCTGAATTTTCATCAGTGGAGCAAGCTCACGGTTGCGAACATCTTCACTTGCCATGGATTCTGTCACCTGGATATAGAGCTTCTTGTCAGCTTTTGTTGCAATGAAATCAACTTCTGAGTTACCAACTTTACCAACAGCAACATCATATCCGCGGGACAGCAGTTCAAAATAGACCACATTCTCAATGGAGTGGCCGCTGTCACGGTTGCGGAAACCGAGAAGGTAGTTGCGCAGACCGATATCAACGATATAATACTTGCCCATTGTGCGAAGAAATTCTCTGCCTTTAATATCAAAGCGCTTGATATCATAGAAGAAGTACGCTTCCAACAACGCATCCACATAAGCCTGTACCGTATGAGTGCTGGGTTTTGTTTTGCGGTTGTCGTCCAGCAGACCTTCGTTCACAAGGGTGTTGCCGATAGAAGAAACAGATACTGTGCTGCCGATGTTGTCTGCAAGGAACATAATTATTTTTTTGAGAAGTACGGCATCCGTAATCTGCCGCTGGCCTCTGCGCTTTTCACGTTCAAGAATATCGCGCACGATAACCGTGGAGTAGATTCCGTCCAAAAGCGGCAGAACCTTGTCTTGATTCAGGCCTACATCTGCGATTCCCGGCATTCCGCCGTAGCGCATATAGGCATCAAAAAGCTCGGAAAGCTCGTACCGTTCGCCGTCAGTAGAAACGGCATACTTTCTTGTGCCGCCCAGTGCACTTGTTGCTTCTTTGATTATAAAGCCATGGAAGGAAATGAATTCAGAAAATGAAAGCGGCAGCATCTTGATTTCCACACAGCGGCCGGATAGATACGTTGCATATTCGGAAGAAAGCAGATACGCATTGGAACCTGTGATGTAAATATCGCAGTCAAAATCAACGCGGAATGAGTTGATTGCCTGCTCCCAGCCGGAGATGCGTTGCAGCTCGTCGAAGAATAAATACATCCGTTTGCCGGGGATGATGTGCTCCTTCACATAGTGATACAGAGTTTCAGCACTCATTTTTGAAAAATCAAAAGACTCGAAGTTCATTTCAATAATCTGAGCTGCAGAGACGCCGGTCTCTTGGAGATGTGCAACCATCAGCTTAAGCAGGCTTGATTTTCCGCAGCGACGAATACCGGTAACCACTTTGACCGGCTCGGTATCTTGGAATGCAATCAGTTTGTTCAGGTAGATATCACGCTTTTTTAGTTCATAGGAAGCAATCATAGCTATCACTCCTTTGCGCAAATCATAGCACAAACTATTTAAAAAAACAAGTTTGTGCTATCAATAGCACAAACTATTTAAAAATTAGAGTTTATGCTATATTCTGTCCCTTCCGGGCTTGGGTGTGCCCTCCGGGATTTGTTACTGCCCGGCAGCAGAAGCATTCCCTTGTATCTGCAGCCCTTGGGGAATATAATAAAGAAAAGTCAACTGAAGGAGGACCCATGGCATGAAGGCAAAAACCTATCTGGAACCCCAAACTCAGCTTCCCATCTACGATGAATGTGAGATTTTGGTTGTGGGCGGAGGCTCTGCCGGCCACTCGGCGGCAGTGGCAGCAGCCAGAGCCGGCTGCAAAAACATCATCCTGCTGGAACGCTACGGCTATTGCGGCGGCGATGTTACAGGCGGTTATGTGCTGCTGATTCCCAGCCTTTCCTTCCATGAGATGACCTATGTCCGTGGCCTGCAGGAGGAATGGTTTACCCGCCTGTCCAAAATCCCCGGTGCCGTTGCCGGCCCCGGCCCGGAGCTGGCAGGACGTACCGAGCCGGAGCTTCTGGCCAAATACGGCGCCCTGGGCGGTGCCACCATGGTTCCCCCTGCCCGCATCTGCCACGGCTTTATGCTGGACCCCACCCAGCTGAAGATTGAAATGGACCTGATGCTGGCAGAGCATGGGGATGCCATCCGGGTTCTCTACCACAGCTGGGGCACCCGCCCCATTATGGAGGGTAGCACCTGCAAAGGCGTTATTTTTGAATCCAAGGAAGGCCGCAAGGCCATTCTGGCTAAGGTGGTCATTGATGCCACCGGCGACGCAGACCTCTGCCGTCTGTCCGGCGCCCCTACCTCTTCCGCCATAGACGATGAATGCCGCTGCTCTTCCACCGCCCTGGTTTACCGCATCGGCGGCATTTCCGTCAGCGCCTATAACAGCTGGACCAGGGCTAATCCGGACAAGGCCAAGGCCCTGAGCGCAGAGCTGGCAGAGCTTCACGGCTTCCGCAGCGGGCTCTTCCCCGGCTCTACCGATGATATTGGCTGGGTGAACAACTGGCAGCCCAAGCGGGACTGCAGCACCACCCGTGACCTGACGGATACGGAACTGGGCACCCGTCTCAAGCTGCGTCAGGTACTGGCCTGCTATCAAAAGCACTGCCCGGAGGTATTCGGCAAAGCCTTCCTTTATGACATCGCCCCCCAGACCGGGGTTCGGGGCTCCCACCGCATTGTGGGCGAGCATGTAATAGGTTCCAACGACTGGGCCTTCCCCCTGGAGCACCCGGACACCATCGCCTGGCACTGCACCGTGGATACCCTGAACGACAACGCCCCCATTGAAATCCCCTATCGCTCCATCCTGCCCCAAAGGGTGGATAACCTGCTGGCCCCCGGCCGTCACATCTCTGCTGACCGCATCGCCATTGACAACGTGAACCTGATTCCCCAGTGCGTGGGCACCGGGCAGGCTGCCGGCGTAGCCGCAGCCGTTGCAGTTGCCGACGGAACCACCGCCCACACTGTGGACGTGGCCAAGGTGCAGGATATTCTGGCTGCTGAGCAGGATGTTCCCCTGCCCCGCAACGTTCACACCGACCCGGCCTATATGGAGTGCCTGGTGGCCCACGAATACGGCCTCTACACCGATGCCGCCAAGCGTGCCCGGGCGGCCCACGATGCTGCCGGCACCTACCGCCACTGGACCATCTCCGGCGGCTCCGGCACTAATCACCAATAAAGCAAGGCAGAAAAACCGCTGATGGCGCACCATCAGCGGTTTCTGTCATCGGCTATCTTTTTGTCAGCGTGAGCTTATCCAACCTTGCCGCCTTCAACAACCAGGCTGTCTTCGTAATCTAAGCCATAGGTATCAACCAAGGTGGCTTCGTAGTCAGCATGGAAGAAGTTTTCACCGGCAAGATCTTCAATTTCCTTGTTAATCCAGTCCAGCAGCGTG
>JAKSQI010000121.1 GCA_024404215.1 Oscillospiraceae bacterium | reverse complement strand
TCAAATTGGCTGTTTCAAGCGAGCCCGCAATGGCTATTCTTGCTGGGCCCTAACACTAGCGGCGTTTACACCGCTGGTAAAGGTGATTTTGGCGATGTTCAGTTGATTTTTCAGCAAATCGTAAACGAGTTTAATCATGCCTTCCACGGTCATGGTTTCCTTCGTTACAATCAGGCGGCATTCGGGATAGGCTGTGGCCAGGTCTGTATGAAAGGCAGGGCCCTTCATCGTGTTTTGAGGTGTGCCACTCCGGATGCCTTCTTTTTCGTAGACCTGCAGAATCGCAGGAAGCAAGGGGTCATCTTCCCGAAGAATTAGGGCATGGTCAAAGTTCTTCAATACATTCCAGGCTGTTTTTTGAATCTCGTTACAGGGGAATACCATGTTCACGCCGGGGTTGATTGAATCCTCAACCTCCAGTGTGAGAATACCGGTATGCCCGTGCAGGTACCGCGCCTCACCGCGGAAACCGTAAAAACGGTGGGCGTATTGCAGGCTGAGTGTAGCAATGCTTCTCATAAGGGCTCCTTTCTGGCGTGTTATGCTGTAAGGGGTGCAGGGGTAATGCTCATGACATAGATGGCGAGGTTAAGATAGGCGGCGAATGTGGTCCATAGAAAGAGCGCTCCCATGATTATGCCGGCAGACCGCCGAATCCGATAGAACCGAATGACACAAATCAGAACGAATACCCACATGACTAACAGCCAAATCAAGGCCAGCAGAAAGCGGGCATAAGTAAAGAAAAGAATGGACCAGAACAGATTCATGAACAGCTGGGCGGCGTAAACGCTAAGAGCTTTCCGTTTTTGTTCCGGAGCGGCTTCTGAGGTATACACAAAGTAGGATGCCAGGCCCATAAGCACATACAATATGGTCCAGGCGATAGGAAACACCCAGTCGGGAGGCGCCAAAAGAGGCCGGTTCATGGTCTCATAGACGGTCATGTCTTCCGCTGTCAGGCAGGCGGAAAACACACCTGCCAGCAAGGGAATTACAATTGCGATAATCAAGGGGATTGGACGCCGATTTTGGATGGCACGGTCCTTCACGTTAGGATACCTCCCCTGTGGAGATGCCCTGAGGGGGACTGTCGGATTCAGCTGTTGATGATTCCGGGCAGTACGCAGAGGGTGGACAGCGTTTCCGTCTGTGCAGACAGCCCATAATGATAAGAACGGGGAAGGCGCTTCCCAGTAGGAAGGCAGCTGCGGCCCAGACGGCAGTGTGGATGTGTTTAGGGGCAGAAATCATTGCCGTATTCCTCCTTTCCTGTGCGGCAAACCTAGCGAAAGCAGGAGCGGGGACGCGGTTCCAGCGATAAGGCCCCGGTGGGACAGACCGGCAGGCATTGGCCGAATCCATCACAGAAGGCTTCGGCAATCAATTCCGCCTTTCCGTCCTTTATTGCCAGAACCTCTTCACTGCAGGCGTTAATGCAGCTGCCGCACCCATCACAAAGCTTTCGGTCAATGCGAACCCTCAGTGCACTCATACATCGCCACATCCTTCCGAACACCAAAGCCCATGGAGGTTACAGAAGGCAAATACGCTCTGAACCTCATCCTCCGAACAGAGGGAGAAGCAGACACGGGGAAGCTCACCGGGATGCAGCTGTTTAAACTGAAAGCCCTGTGATGTTTGCAATCCGACCCAGCGGATGCTGTGGTCATCTGTCATGGGGTGGGCATCACTGCCTACTCGAACCCAAAGAGTGCTGCCATCCCTGCGGCAGACAGGCACATGCTTTTCGGCCATGCTGTCAGTCCTGCCGGGAATCAGCTCTTCCATAGTCTGGCCACAGCAATCGGTGGGAATATCCTCTTCGCACATAACAGCAATGACCTTTCCGCAGATGTCGCAACGATAAAAATGCAGTTTCATAGGTAACCTCCTTATTAATGTGATTGTGGATTTTTGTGAATGATGGTATAGTGTAATCAGAGCTGCTCTGTTATGATTTTAGGATATCAGCTTATCTCATAAGTACAACACACAGAAAAGAAGCAGGCTACTTCCGTTATGCAGAGGAAAGAGGCGAAACAGCATGCAAGAACGAAGTATTGAAGATTACCTGCCGCAAATTATGAGTTTGAATCCGACAGATTTGATTGAATGGTGCCGAAAACGAAAGCAGTTCCTGGGCCTTTCCAATCAACGGCTTGCTGAACAGTCCGGGGTCCCCGTCGGGACGATTGATCGGATTATGGCGGGAAAGTACACCGAGTACCGTTACAGTTCCATACAGCCCATAGTGGCCGTTTTGATTGGCATTCAGGAGGACACGCCAAAGCCGGAAAATGCAGATGCGCAGCAGGTGCAGAATTATTACGACACAATTGAAGGGTATAAGCTGATTGTGGAAAACAAAAACCACGTGATTGAAGAACTGAAAGCCACCTGTGAACAGCTCACGAAGGAAGTTGAATATCTGAAAAACGAAAACGAACGGAAGCATCAGACCATAGTGCGACAGCAAGAGCACGCCAGATGGCTGGAGAGCATTGTGGATGACCTGAGGAAACGATTGATGTAAACCAAGAGAGAACGGAATCTAACGGAAGAAAAGGGTCCCGTTCCGGCTGTGACCGGGACGGGACCCTTTTGATGATGGACATTCGTTAAATCAGCTTTAAGGCTTTGGCAGCCTTGCGCAGGGGGAAGAGAATAGGCAGAGTAATGACCGCGGCCAGACCAATCTGTACCAGATTGCCGGGGATGGAGCTGGCAGGGGCAAGCCAGTTGCCGTATAGAATGCCCTCGGCGATGTAATAGCCGGAAATTTTAATAGCGCAGGCCGCGGCCATGGCTATCAGAACCCGAACAATAGTAGTGCGTTTGTGGGCAAGGGTGCCTACAACGAAGCCCATGAGGCCAACGATGACCAGGGTGAAAGGGGCCCAGGCGGTCCAGCCGGACAGCAAATCAAACAAGGCCATGCCCAGACCGCCGGCGAGAGCGCCGGTTTTTTTCCCAAAGAGAATGGCGCCGATAAAAAGGGGAATATTGCCCAGATGTATCAGGCCACCGTTGGCGGCGATGGGAAGGCGCACATTGATGAAGGCAGTAAAAACATAGGTTAAAGCCATAAAAAGGGCAGTAATGGTAAGGCTCTGCAGGCCGGAACGGCCGCGGGAGCTTTCAGCAGCAACAGACATAACAAGTTCTCCTTACCGGATAAATTAAAATGGGGCAGGCTTAAGCTTGGTTATATTTTAACAAGCATAGTTTCAAAAAGAATATAACCAGATAAAGAATCTTTTACCTAACCAAAGGTTACTGCTTTTCTTTCCTACAGAATGTGATATACTGAATACATATTACTACGAAAGGGGTAGAACCCATTATGAAAACAATTGCAGATGTTGCCCAGTATTTAACTGACGCCGGTGTATTCTTTATGGCCACTGAGGATGGTGACCAGCCCAAGTGCCGTCCCCTCGGCTTCAAGGTGCTGATTGGCGAGACCCTCTACTTCGGTATTGGCGATTTTAAGGATGTTTACAAGCAGATGCTGAAGAATCCCAAGGTTGAAATCAATGCCTGCAAGGGCGGTGAGTGGCTGCGTGTATACGGCACCGCTGTTTTTGAGAAGGACTTTGCCATTGCTGATAAAGTGCTGGAGAACTCTCCTCTGAAGGCTATCTATAACGAGGAAACCGGCAACAAGATGATGATTTTCCACTTGGAAAATGCTACTGCCGAGTTCCGCGGCATGATGGACATTCAGGATACCCTGAAGTTCTGATTTTAAGCCTTGCAGGCGGAAAGAGGAAGCGCCATGCCTAAGTCCAACGAATATATTCTGTATTCCGAGAACATGGAGTTCCCGGCTGCCAGGCCTCTTCCCTGGGTTGCCAAGCTGGATGATGTGCCCGGCATGAACTGCAGCTATTCCCTCCACTGGAACATGCCCTTTGACCCGGACGCCGAGCCTAAGCCGGCACCCGGACAGCGTGTGGTGGGGCATCCCCCTCACATGCACAAGGAAAATGAGATTATCTATCTCTTCGGCATGAACCCGGATGATCCCTTTGATTTGGGCGCCGAGGTGGAAATCTGCATCGGGGAACAGATGGAGCGCCATGTGATTACCCGCAGCTGCTGTTTGCGTATTCCCGGCGGGACGCCCCACGGCTTCTATCACATCAACCGCTGTGACCGTCCGTGGATGTTTGTGGAGATTCATGAAGGGAATCCAAAAACCGAAAAATTCCTGTGGGAGTATCTGACCCCTGAGGAAATTGCCTCCTCAAACGTCCGCTATGCTCTCGTAGAAATTGTAAACATCTATGACGAAGGGCTTACATTTGAACCAATTCATCGTGTCCTCTTCAATGCCTATCCACAGAAACTTATTTCATATCTTGCAGAGAAGCTTGATGGAATAATTGTAGATGAAGATAACCGTGGTGCCCTTGAAGTAAATGTAAAGAATTCCAAGGCGGATTTCGGATTTGTTTACAATGTTGACGGAAACCTCCGCTATACTCGTATTGCAACAAAAATTACTGATCTTGCTGTGAGCCGTCTCCAGCCAGAACTCGATGAATTCATCAGAAAATATGATGATATCGAGATAGATTACATACATGGTGCGGAAGAAGTGTTCCGACTTGGCCTGAAGGAAAATGCCATTTCAATTCTTCAGCCGGAAAAAAGTCTCAAGGATGATTCTCTCATAAGCAAAATATCCATAGATAGAAATACGTGCTCGAGATGCCTTAAATGTGCTGATGAATGTATAGGAAGAGCAATAAAAGCATCCGGCAGGGAAATAAGTGCAGAAGACGCCTTCAGGAGAATTGAAAAAGACAGGATGTTCTTTAAAGACGGCGGAGGCGCAACTATTTCCGGTGGCGAGTGTATGAGTCAGTTTGATTTTACATTAGCT
>JAKSQI010000120.1 GCA_024404215.1 Oscillospiraceae bacterium | reverse complement strand
CTTATCAGCATGGTTGTTGCCTTTGCTATTGGCATCTATGACGGCTTTTACGGTCCCGGCACCGGCACCTTCCTGCTTCTTTTGCTGACAGGCATCGCTCATATGGAGCTGACCAAAGCCAATGGCCTGACTAAGGTTATTAACCTAACCAGCAACATCGCCGCCCTGACAGTCTACCTGATTAACGGAAAGGCCCTGCTCGCTTTGGGCCTTTGTGCCGGCGTTTTCAATATCGCCGGTAACTACATCGGTGCCTCTCTCTTTAAAAAAGGCGGTGCCAAATTTACACGCCCCGTCATGATTCTGGTTCTGCTTATCTTTTTTATCAAGGTTCTCTATGAACTGCTTACGAAATAACACCGCACCTAAAAAACACCGGATTGGCTGGAGAGCCAATCCGGTGTTTTTACAATTCAGAAATTTCAAAGCCGGCCTCAAAGGTATCCGTATCCAGAAGGAACCGATCCCCATTGGCCGCAATCAAAATCACTCCGTCGTCCTGTACTCCGCCAATGCCGAACTCTGTTCCCTTGGCAATGTTGTATTCCGGAGCCAGTTCAAATTCAATATCATCTACAGCACGAACCTTTTTCATTCTCTTCTCCTTATTCAACCAAAACGGATGTACTGATTTCCGGCGGCAGCAAATTCAGGTCAGAGTTCTTGTCGCCAAAAATGACAGCATAATACTTATCATGGAAGGACAGCTCCATAAACAGATGGTCACTCTTATTAGAGGGGGTAACCACAGGGGTGTAGCTAATCGCTTTGCCCTCTTCATAGCGGACAAAATTGGACAGTACCCGCATGTTCATGGAAAGATTGCCGGAAAAGGCCAACAGGGGAATAGCCAGATTGCCTAAACCAGCAGATACAACAAAGACGGGAATCTCGTGTTCTTCGCAATAGGCAAGCAGCTCAGCGGCCTCCTCCCGAATGGTAAAATTAAGCTTGTTGGCCGCATCCACATAGGCTTCCGGAGTTAAGGGCGCCTTTTGCAGCAGGTTCATCTGGGCGGTCCACCATTTGCGTTCCAGCTTCCGTTTTTCGTCACCCTCAGCCTTTTCCACCTGGGGTGCATATTCCTGATACAGGGCATCCCTGGCCTTGGCAAATTCTGAATCATAGCCACAGTATTTGGCCATGGCATTCATGGTTTTATCGCTGTCCGCTGTGGTTATGGTGCCGTCAAAATCACAGATGACAATCAGTTCACGGTCACCAACGGAATTCATAACTGTGAGCAGCTGTTCTGTATAATTCATAGTGTTCTCTCCTTGTATTTCCAATGTTATTTTCGTTTTCCTGAGAAAAAGGGACGATCCTCCGCAGTAATGCTGCGAACATAGACAGCCGTGCTTTCGCTGATTCCTTCCAGCTGTCGCGGAGCAAGCTCCTGCCCCGGCAGAGCAAGCAGCACCAGCCCATCTTCTGCGATTTTGGCATCTACCAGGGCCTTGCAGGCAAACAGCCTGCCGTCCAGCCTCGTCAGTTGGGAGGTAGACCGAAGACGTCCGGAAACCTCCAGCCGTTTTACCAAGCTTCCACAGGGACATGGCCCAGCCAAAATCCGTCCACGGTCTCCGGTACGGTAGCGAAAAAGGGGCATAGCTTCCATGCCGAAAGAAGTCAGAACCAGCTCTCCCCAGCTTCCGTCCGGAAGAGGTTGGCCCTCGTCATCAATGATTTCAAAGAGCATATCGTTTTCCCGAATGTGCATGCCGCAGTGAGCCTGACAGCTCATTGCGGCACCCAGGCCGCTTTCCCGCAATCCGTAATGCGGAAACAGCCGGCTTCCCAGCCTTTCTTCGCAGGCCTTCACTACCACATCATGGCACACATCTCCGCTGACCAGTGCCCGCTTCAAGGGGGAAGCCTCCCCCAAAAGACGCAGCAGACTCAGCAGCAACACCGGAGCGCCCACGTAGACGTTACAGTCCCTGCTGCGAACGAGATTGGCTAATTCATAATAGGTTTCCTGCCCGGTCATACAGCAAATATGGGCACCTATGGCATGAATTGCATCTGCCAGCAAGCCCCCCAAGCTGTTGGAGTCGGTATTGGGAAATGCAGCAAATACACGATCCCCCGGTTCAATCAACTCCGTCAGGCCGGCTGGAACAAAGGCGCGGGTACGGTCACAATCCTACTGGCTATAGGCAACACGCTTGGGCATTCCCATAGTGCCGGAGGTACGTAGCCGAAGCAGCTCGTCACTCGGGGGCAGGCAGAGCTGCGGAAAGCATTCACGGAGCTCCTCGGCACCCATAAACGGGAGTTCCTGCAGTTGATGAAGAGACAGCAGCTTTTCCGGATAAGCCCGGTAAAAGCTGCTCTGGCTTCTGGCCCGCAGCAGTTGCATGTTTATCATCTCCAGCTGTCGCTCTTCCAGCTTTCGGCGGCTCAGCCGCTCCCAGCCCTCCTGCTGACAAATCAGCTCATCCATAAAGCTTATTCTCATCGATACAGGCTCTCCCCGCCGGAATCGGTCAGATTATAAGCACAGAAGGGCACCATGCCATATCTTTCGTCCGCTTCCAGTATATAGCAACGCTTCAGCCGATTCAAATCCAAATTATAACAATCCTGAAACAGCATTCCGGAAATGGCAAGTGTATGGTTTAGGGTATCCTGAATCAGTGCGTCCATAGTTCCAGGCTCTGCCTTATTCTTCCCCGCGCCGGTCCACTGTCTGGCAACACTTTCTCGGGACTTTTGGGATGTCGTTCCACAGCAGCAGCCGTTTTCTGCTTTTAAGAGCTGCAGCTTTCCATCTGCCTTCACCAAATAGGATGCCTTAAAGCTGCAATAGGGATTTTCTGCCCCTCCGCCCTTAAAATCGGAAGCCTTCATACGACCATGACTCTGCTTTTGGATAGCCCGAAGCATAAAGGGAATGGTAATGCGACGGTCTTCCGGAGGAAGGCAGCGGCCAAAGTAGCTGATGGGCTGAAAATGAACCCCCCGTACCGTAGGCATGCTCTTCTGAGCAAACCGCAATAAATCGCCGATTTCATTATCGTTAAGACCGGGGACGATAACCGGCACCAGCACGACACCCAAACCTGCCCGTTCGCAGGCTCGAATGGCTGCCAGTTTTTTCATCAGCAGGGGACGCCCCCGCAGAACCCGATTTACTTTATCAGACAAAGTATCAAATTGCAGAAATACACTGCTTAATCCTGCCATTTTCAGTTTTTCGGCATAGCCCTTTTCCTCCGCCAAACGAATGCCGTTGGTATTCAATTGAAAATAGTGGAAGCCTTTGCTTTTCGCCAAAGCCAATATTTCCGGCAAATCATCCCTTACCGTAGGTTCTCCGCCGGAAAGCTGAAGATTAAAGGGTCCTCCTCGCTCCATCAACAGGTCCATAAGCTGCCCCAGCTTTTCCTGAGTTGGGTCTGCTTCCACTCTTTCCCCGGCAGAAGCAAAGCAAACCGGGCAGTGTAGGTTGCAGCGATGAGTGACCTCCAGCAAAACACAGCAGCCCTCACGCACATGCTCCGTGCAGAGGCCGCAGTCATAGGGGCATCCCTTTTCCGGTGCCCGACCACCGGGAATGCTGTCCTTTTTCTTGTTCCCGGTCTCCCAAGCCAAATAGCTCGTTCGGTCACCTTCCCAGACCCAGGTACTGTACCTGCCGTGGACCTGGCATGTCTTCTGCAAAAAAATGCCTTTTGGCTTTTCTGCCAAATAGGCCGATAGTTTTTTTAGACAAACCGGGCACACACTTTCTGTTCTTTCAAAAATCAGCATGGCATCACCTCATTCTCTCCGGCCATTAGGCATTCCCCGGTCAGGCTTTCATAGAGTTTGCATAGCCGGAGCGCTGCGGTCAAATCCCGACGGACCCGCTTTCCGATTTCCGTTTCCTCATCATATTTCTCCATAGCCGGTGCATAACGCTCCTGAGGGCTTACCCGCTTATCTTCCTTCACCAGCTTATCCGCCAAAAAGACCAGGCTCTCTTCTGTCAGGCCCGGATGCAGGTCATCAAAGGTCATGTGATGCTCCACACAGGAAGCCAGCCGCTCATAGCCCAGGCCCCGCAAATAAGCAGCCCCGGCTAACTCGTGCCGATGCTCCAATCGCAGTAAATCGTGAAGCATGGCACCGGATCGACAAAGCAGGCGGTCCAAAAAATGCCCACGGTCAATCAAGCGCCGGGCCATATGATCCGCCAGTTCTGCTGTTGCCCGGCAATGACGGCGGACATGTTCCGGAGTCCAACAGTCATCCCAAAGCCGACGGCAGCCGTCATCCGACAGTCCCAGCCTTTTTCGAGCCGTTTGTAAGATTTCCTCATAATCCTCCGGACGGTCTGCATCCCGGCTCATCTCCATGTCTCCGGCCTCCACCGTAACCCGCCGGACAGAGGCCAAAGCCCCCCGCAGGCCATCTTCACCGCCATAGGACAGAATCTGGCCATATAATGCCCGACCAATAAAAGGAGGATGAATTGCCTTTCCCCGAACCGTGGGAATAACATAGGAGCTGCCGGTTTCTTCCGCCTTTTTCATAACAGCCCGAAATACCCCGGGGCTCAGCAGAGGCATATCCCCCGGCAGAAGAAAAAAGCCATCGCAGTCCTTCAGCTTGTCCAGGCCCAGTTGAACCGAAGCCAGCATATCACTGCCTGCGGGGTTCGGATTTTCGGCTATCAAAACACCGTGAGGTTCAAGAAGGGGGCGCAGCTCTTCGCTTCGGTGTCCAAGTACAACGCAAATAGGGCTTAACCCGGCATTCTGCATGCTGTAAACCGTATGTACCAGCATGGGCAAACCGTTCAGCTCCAGCAGAGGCTTAAAGCTTCCCATGCGTGAGGACAATCCGGCGGCCGTGATAAGTCCTGCGCTTTTCATTTCCCTTCGCCTCCTTCCACAGAGCCAAAAAATATCCACAGCCCCTAGGGGCTGACTTTCGGTAAAAACCGCAGTCACCCAGATCCTGG
>JAKSQI010000012.1 GCA_024404215.1 Oscillospiraceae bacterium | reverse complement strand
TTGATTCCTTAAATAAGCTGAAAAGCGCTTGACTTTTTGAAAGTCAGGCGCTTTTTTAGCTGCTCAGGCAGGCAATATCTCTAAAAGATTGGTAACTAACGGCAGACTGGTTTTTTTCATGTATCGGCGGTACTCTTCCAGGGAAATCCGATACCATCGCCCCCAGGAAGAAACCGTAATGCTGTCCCCATCAAAGGCGGTGGCAATTACATAGTGGCTGTTAACCCGACAGGCCTCCTTGGTTTGGCCCTCTTCCTGCATCCGGTAAAAGGGCAGCTTCTCTTTCCCCAGCAGCAGAGGAAAGTTAGGACCAATGGCCAGTATTACCGGAACATCCCGGGACAGCATGTCCCACAGGCGCTGTTCAAAATGCTTTCGGGAGCAGCACCAGCGGGCGCGGAAGGGAGCTTTGCGGTGGCGGAAAAAGAGGTTTATCCCGAAGGCCAGGCCAAGGCCATTGATGCCGAAATGGGGAATCAAGGGCAAATATCGCAACTGCAAGCGGCGGCAAAGATGACGGAAGCGGTCGCCATCCAGCTTCTCTAAGGCCAGCTCAGGAAAGTCGGAGGCCGGAAGGCCGTGATGCAGAGTCAGATACTGAAGCAGGCAGGCAGCCCCTACCAGACCGCAGCCTACGCCCCGGGCGGAGCCCTTCAGCAGCAGCTGACTGCCGCCGGCATAGCGTATGCCGTCTTCTGTGACGGCAGGGAGTCTGTGCTGTAGAGTAGCAGAAGTCATGGCGGGTATCCTTTCTGTAAGGTGCTGCATTCCAAAGGGCAGCTACCTGTATTATAGCCCATTTACCCTCTCTGTCAAACAAAAGAACAGACCGCCGGCTTTTGCCGACGGCCTGCATGCTTATTTGGCCTTGGTGTCACAGTAGCGGCAGCGGTAGATGCCCTTGTCTCGGTCCGTAAGGACAAAAATCTGGGGCAGCTCCTGCTCAATGGAGGTGATGCAGCGGGGATTCTTGCAGCGAATCATGTCCACAATCTGCTCCGGAATAACCGGGTGCTTTTTGCCCACCTTTTTGCCATCCTTAATGTAGTTTACCGTGATGGCGGAGCTGAAAAAGCCCAGAATATCCAGATTAATCTCAATTGGCTCGGCTACCTTGATGATGTCCTTCCGCCCCAGCTTTTCACTGGGGGCATTTTTGATTACGGCAACCTCGCATTCCAGCTCAGCCAGATTCAGATACTGGTAAAGCTCCATGCCCTTGCCTGCAGGGATGTGGTCAATAACAATGCCGTCATTAATAGAACCGATAATCATTGGGCAGCCTCCAGTAGCATAAGAATCAGGGCCATGCGGATGAATTTGCCGTTGAGAACCTGCTTGAAGTAGCAGGCTCTGGGGTCATTATCCACGGCAGTGGAAATTTCGTTAACACGGGGCAGGGGGTGCATGATGGTCAGGTCAGACTTTGCCTTTTTCAGTTTCTCCGGTGTCAGAATGTAGCTGTCCTTCAGGCGCAGATAGTCGGCCTCGTTGAAGAAACGCTCTCGCTGAACGCGGGTCATGTACAAAATGTCCAGCTTGGGCATGGCATCATCCAAGGATGTGGTCTCTTCAAAAGCAACGCCCTTGCGTTCCAGAATTTCGCTGCGTACGTTTTCAGGAACCCGCAGCTCTTCCGGTGAAATCAGCACAAAATTGACATTGGCATAGCGGCTCATGGCGGAAATGAGAGAGTGCACCGTGCGGCCGAATTTCAGGTCGCCGCAGCAGCCTACCGTCAGTGTATCCAGGCGTCCCTTCTCCCGCTTGATGGTCAGTAGGTCTGTCAGAGTCTGGGTGGGGTGATTGTGACCGCCGTCGCCGGCGTTAATAACCGGCACGCTGGCAAAGGTAGCCGCTACCAGAGGGGCCCCTTCCTTAAAGTGGCGCATGGCGATGATATCGGCAAAGCAGCTGACGGTACGAACCGTATCGGCTACACTTTCACCCTTGGCAGCTGAACTGTTGCCGGCATCGGAGAAGCCCAGTACGTTTCCGCCCAATTCATACATGGCGGCTTCAAAGCTGAGCCGGGTGCGGGTGGAAGGCTCATAGAAGAGGGTAGCCAGCTTCTTGCCGGCGCACCTGCTGCTGTAGTCGGAGGGATTGGCAATGATGGCCTCTGCAGTGGCTATCAGCTTGTCAATCTCGTCCAGCGTCAGATCGGTGATATCAATCAGGCTTCTCATTTGCCTGCTCCAATCCAGCTCTCGTCAGAGGGGTTGTTGCGGAAAGCAATCAGTCTGGCAATGTCCTCAGGCTTGATATAGCCGCTGTCAGCGGCAGCCTTGGCAATGGTGTCAAAGTCGGTAAGGCTGACATTCCGGATGCCAAACTCGGCCATGCGGTCCAGCCCCTTCTTCATGCCGTAGGTAAAGATGCTGACAATGCCCAGAACCTCTGCGCCGGCTTCCTTCAGGGCCTCGGCAACCTCCAGTACACTGCCGGCAGTAGAAATCAAATCTTCAATGATAACTACCTTGTCACCAGCCTCCAGCTTGCCTTCAATGCGGTTCTGGCGGCCGTGGTCCTTGTTGCCGCTGCGGACATAGCCCATGGGCATACCCAGAATATGGCCGGCAATGGCAGCATGGGCGATGCCGGCTGTGCTGGTACCCATAAGCACCTGACAGTCCGGGTATTCCCGTTTTACGGTTTCGGCAATGGCATTTTCAACCAAATCACGGACGGCGGGAGCCGTCAGAATCAGGCGATTGTCGCAGTATACAGGGCTTTTGATGCCGCTGGCCCAGGTGAAGGGCTCGTCAGGGCGGAAGAACACCGCACCAATAGACAGAAGACCGTTTGCAACTTTAGTTTTCATTTCGTATCCTCCTATAGTATGTAAGCAAATTGCTTTTAATCAACAAATTCAGCCATGCAGCGGCGATAGGCGGCCACCGGGTCCTCTGCCTGGGTAATGGGGCGGCCAACGACGATATAGTTGGAGCCGATTTCTTTTGCCCGGGCCGGGGTAGTGATGCGAACCTGATCGTCCTTGCTGCTGTCGGCAAAGCGAATGCCGGGGGTTACCGTGGCAAAAGCTTCACCGCAGACCTCGTGTACCATGCCTGCCTCCAGGGGACTGCAGACAACGCCGTCCAGACCGGCGTCACAGGCGTTTTTGGCATACTGCTTAACGGTGTCGGGCAGGCTGGCTTGAATCAGCAGTTCCTGCTGCATGCGCTCCTCACTGGTGGAGGTTAGCTGGGTTACGGCAATGAGCAGGGGACGGCTGCCGTCGGCTCGGGTCAATCCCTCCAAAGCGGCCTCCATCATGGCCTTGGTGCCGGCGGCGTGAACATTGACCATGTCAATATCCAGGCCGGAGAGAACTGCCATGGCCTTTTTGACGGTGGTGGGAATATCGTGCAGCTTCAGGTCCAGAAAAATCTTGTGGCCTCTGGCCTTCAGCTCTCGTACAACCTCGGGGCCCATGGCGTAGAACAGCTCCATGCCGATTTTCAAAAAGGGCTTTTCCTCCCGGAAGTTGTCCAGAAAGCCCATTAGCTTTTCCCGGCTTTCAAAGTCACAGGCAATGATAACGTCTTTTCCCATCAGTGGGCACCTCCTATAATTTCAGACAGACTGTCAATTTTCAACTGCTCCATCACCCGGGGGAGATCCTCCAGAATGGTTTTGCAGGCATAAGGGTCAACCAGGTTGGCGGCACCTACCTGAACGGCGGTGGCGCCGGCCAGCATCATTTCAATCACATCCTCGGCAGAGGAGACGCCGCCCAAACCAACAATGGGAATGGACACGGCATTGTATACCTGCCATACCATGCGCAGGGCTACCGGAAAAACAGCCGGGCCGGACATACCGCCGGTTACATTGGCCAGCAGGGGCTTGCGTTTTTTCAGGTCCAGACGCATGCCCATCAGCGTGTTAATCAGGCTGATGCCGTCGGCGCCGCCCTCCTCACAGGCCTTGGCAATAGAGGCAATGTCCGTTACATTGGGGCTTAGCTTCATGATAACTGGCTTGGTGGTAACGGCCTTAACGGCTTTTGTGATAGCCATGGCAGATTCCGGCAGGGTGCCGAAGCTCATGCCGCCGTTGTGTACATTGGGGCAGCTGATGTTAACCTCCAGCCAGCCTACCTGAGGCTCCTTGTCCAGCAACTGGCAGGTATAGACATAGTCCTCCTCCGAGAAGCCGCTGACATTGGCCATAACCGGCTTGTGGAAAACCTTTTTCAGCCGGGGCAGCTCTTCTGCGATAACGGCGTGAACGCCGGGGTTCTGCAGACCCACAGAGTTCAGCATGCCGGAAGCAGTTTCTGCAATGCGGGGGGTAGGATTGCCGTAACGGGGTTCCCGGGTGGTGCCCTTAAAGCTGAAGGTACCCAGCAGGTTAATGTCGTACCAATCGGCAAATTCGTAACCGAAGCCAAAGGTTCCGCTGGCGGGAATAATGGGGTTGTCCATGGGCAGCCCGCACAAAGTGACGGAGGTGTTTACCATTTGATTTCCTCCTTTACCAATACCGGGCCATCCCGGCAGATGCGTTTGTTTCCGTACTTGGTTTCGCAGGTACAGCCCACACAGGCACCGAAGCCGCAGCCCATGCGCTCTTCAAAGCTGAACTGGCCCTCCGTGGCGGAGCTGTCGTAAACGGCCTTCAGCATGGGGCCGGGGCCGCAGGTGTAAAAGTAGCTGTAATCCAGCCCTTCCATGGCATTGGTTACAAAGCCCTTGATGCCGGCAGAGCCATCCACCGTAGTTATCAGAACCTTTGCCCCCAGGGCCTTGAACTTATCCTCGTAAAAGACCTCGGCTGCTGTGTTAAAGCCCAAAATAACCGTAAGCCTTTTGCCGGCTTCAGCCAGCTTTCTGGCCAGAAGATACATGGGGGGCACACCGGCGCCGCCGCCAATCAGTAGGGGGCAGTCTCCGGCAGCCGTCAGGTCATAGCCGTTACCCAGACCGGTAAGCAGCTCCAGCTCATCTCCCACAGTCATGCGGGACAGAACCTCGGTTCCGGAACCCACAACCTTGTAAATCAAAGTGAGACGTCCGGGGGTAACATTGCAGACAGAAATGGGTCTGCGCAGGTAATAGCCCTGAATGCGGATGTTGACGAACTGGCCGGGCTTGTCCAAGTCGTCGGTGTCGCCATTGAGTACCAACTCAAAGGTGCGGGGGGCGATTTCGTTCTGAGAACGAAGGGTAAAAATACTCTTTTTCATGATTCCCTCCAGGCGAAGCAATCGCCGAATATGGTGTAGCGGCAGCGGCCATACAGGCTGTCCCCGGTGAAGGGGCTGCTCTTTCCCATGGATTGGAATTCCTCGGGATCTACTTGGTAGCTTGCGTTTAAGTCAAAAATAGTGAAATCAGCTTTGGTTCCAACCTTAATGCTGCCGCCGCCCAGGCCGAAGCGGGTGCGAGGGTTGGCAATCAATCCCTTCAGCAGGGCCTCCAGAGACAGTCGGCCGGGCTTTACCAGATGGGTGTAGAGAGCGGCAAAGCAGGTTTCCAGACCAACAATACCATTCAGGCTTTCCGTAATTCCTTTTGCCTTTTCCTCGGCGGAATGGGGGGCGTGATCGGTAGCGATGCAGTCCACCGTGCCATCCAGCAGGCCCTGAATCAAAGCTTCCTGGTCCTCTTTGGCACGAATGGGCGGGTTCATGCGGAAGCGCCCCTCATCCTGCAGCTGTTCATCACAGAGCACCAGATAGTGGGGGCCGGTTTCGCAGGTGATATTAACGCCCCGGGCCTTGGCCTGTCGGATAATCTCAACAGATTCCTTGGCAGAAACATGGCAGACATGGTAGGCAACGCCGGTTTTAGCAGCCAACTCCACATCCCGGGCGATGGGACCCCATTCACTTTCGCTGCAGGTGCCCTTAACCCCCAACTGACGGGCGTACTGGCCGTCGTGGATACAGATGCCGTCCAGCAGGCTCTCATCCTCACAATGGGCTACAATCATTTTGTTCAGGGCCTTGGCGCGAACCATGGCCTCTTCCATCATGGCACCACTCTGTACGCCCTTGCCGTCATCGGAGAAGGCCACGGTGTTAGAAGCCAAGGCTTCCAGGTCAGCCAGCTCCTTCCCTTGTTCCCCTTTGGTAATGGCGGCGTAGGGGAATACGGCGATAACGGCGTCACGGTCAATGGCGGCCTGTTCAACAGCCAGGTTTTCCAAACAATCGGGAACCGGGTTCAGATTGGGCATGGCGCAGACGGCTGTGTAGCCGCCCCTCGCGGCAGCCCGTGTCCCTGTGGCAATAGTTTCTTTATACGAAAAACCCGGCTCGCGAAGATGAACGTGAACATCTGCAAAGCCGGGAAAGGCAGTCAGCCCGCCGCAAGAAACAGTATCATAGCTTTCAGCATCCGCAGGGGCAGTACCCACAGAAACAATAACGCCATTGCTAACGGCAATGCAGCCGTCAATCCATTCGTTGCCGGTATAAATACGAAGACCGGTAAAAAGGGTTTTCATGGGGTAAACTCCTTTCGCTAAACTGATTCATTTTATCATATTGTGGAGCCCTTGTCATTAGCTTGCGCACATTTTTGTTGTAAAATTAAGGACTTGAAAATCACTTTCCTCTGCAGTATAATAATCGGGCAAATGGAATATGGAGGCTTAGCTCAGCTGGCTAGAGCGCATGCTTCACACGCATGAGGTCGACGGTTCGAGCCCGCCAGTCTCCACCATGTAAAAACCCTGTAATCTCAACGGTTACAGGGTTTTTTGCTACTTGTGGGGAATAAATGAAGCGGAAGCTGTTGTGTATTACATAAAGCAATAGTTGATTAAACAAGCAACCGGTCTCTGCTGAGATTCAGTAGAGATCGGTCGTTGTATTGTATGCTTTGGATTCCATCATAGAAACTTAATTGAGAGGCATGGGCTGGGACTTCAGCGGTAACGGGAACTGTATGATTTGATGGAACTGAGCCTTCTCGGCGTTGTAATAGGTTTTGGACAATCCGTTGTATTTTTGTGTAATCCTTGCAATGCTTTTTAGACCGGTTCCGTGATAATAAGCGTTATTCTTGCTGCTGATGAAGAGACCTTGCTTGCTAACAGTAGGAGGAACCAGACAAGAATTAACGACAGATACAACGATAATACGCTGGGCCGGCTGCGATTGGATGGAAAATTCGATTGTGTGCTCATCGGAGCCCAGAGCAGCCTCAAAGGCATTGCTGAGAAGATTGGCAAACAGTGCGGTAATGCTTGTGGAATCCATAAAAGAGATCGTATTATTCCGGACATCACAATGAAAATCAATGCCGTTTTGAAGGCAACTTTCGCGGAAAGGCACAAGAATTGCGTTTAGTGCCGTGTTGTCGCACAGCTTGGTATATCCATTTACTGGAATAAAAGACTCCAGGCTGGAGACATAGTTTAATATGTCGTTGCAGTGTTTTTCCTCGGCCAGAGCAGAGATGGTGGACAAATGATTCTTTATATCATGAACCAATATCCGCTGGTTTTCGAATTGCTTCTGCAGGCTGTCATAATAGGCTATGTCAGCGTTTTCTTTCTGTTTTTGCAGTTCCAGCTCAAGCCGGACGCGGCTGACTTCCTGAAACCGGCTGAAGTTAAAAAGAAACAATAGGTTCAAAAACAAAGTGCCAAGCAAACTGACGGCAATCAAAAGGTACGACAAATCGTTTAATTCATAGGTAAAACCGAGATATACAATCAAAATGACATAGAGTCCGGATACAATCGGCATGCCCCAAAACAGCAACATGCTTTCATGCTGGCTTGACTGTGAGTGCAAGCGGTTCACCACAAAAATACCAAGCCGGGACACAAGTAAGTAGAGGAATCTGCTGCCAATGGCAAGAATAGATATAAGTAACGGGTCTTCGGTGTACGCTGTGAAGTTAAAGCCGAAGGAGCCGATAGCAAGCATCATAATAATCTCTGAGGCGGCGCATATGAAATTCAAAAACGCAGAATGGATAAGAGCCGTTTTTAGTCCATCGGAATAGTTCATTAGAACCAGTACCGTGTACAGAACGGAAAAAACAGACATGTTTATGATAATGTTGTTTGGTTTAAAGAACAAGTAGAGAAGCGAGTTGCCAATAAGAAAAGTAAGAATACGGAAAGGAAGCTGAAGCTTTTTCGTTAAAAAAGACTCAAAATACAGCCAGGCAATAAGGGCGTCAGCAACGTGACAAGAGATGTATACAATGCTAGCGTTCATTACCTGTTGCCCTCCAAAAACAGAAGATAGGAATCCAGTAGGGCAGAGCGTTTTCGCTTGGTGAGATAAGCCTCAATTTGCAGGGATTCATATTGAAGTAGTATTTTATCTTTGAGAATGGAACGAATAAAGCTCATATTGACAATAAAGGAACGATGCGTGACGAAAAAGCGGGGAAGGGTCAGCTCGCGATACCAATAGTCCAGCTTTTTCGTAGAAATGAGAACTCCATGGGTTGTGTGGACTAAAATCTTCCTTTGAAGTGCTTCCACGCAGATGATTTCATTTGCATGGCACACAATTATCCCCTGGGTCGTTTCAATGGCGTACTCTCTTGTTTCCGTTGATAATTGATAAAGGGCGTCTTTTAAATTGCGAAAAAGTCGGGCCTTGTCCAAGGGCTTTGAAAGATAACGGAAGACCTGAAATTTCATTGCCTCATCCAAGTAATCCGGGAAAGCCGTTACAATGAAAATTTTAATATAAGGGTTTGTTTTCTTAAGCTGTGCACCAACGTTAATGCCGCTGACACCGGGCATTTCAACATCCAAAAAGGCAAGTTCAGCTTGGGGATTATCTGCCAAAAGCCTATCACCGCTGTCATAAGAAGCAAACTGAGGTAGGGAAAGGTTAGCTGAATGAAAGTATTCTGTAATGTATTTTTTAAGCTGCATCAAAACAGCGGGGTCATCGTCGCAAAGAAGGATACGCAAGGATTCATCACCTCATTCCTCTTAATAGTATAGCATAGAAATGAAGGGATATCAGTGCGTGTTCTTCCCAAAAATGCATCTTTTGTGTCGTTTCGCGCAGAATTGAGGTGCTTAAAGAATAAACTGATTGCACAGAAAAACGCATAGAAGCCAAACCCTCTCACTCGAAAGCCATGGCAATCTATGCGCAACTGTAATTATTCTTAAAGCGGTGGATGTTGCTTGAGCAAGACATCAATCATGCATGATACTAGTTCCAGATCTTCAGGTCTGCACAATCGTAGCTTGTCAGCAAGGTTTTGGGGGACATTATTGGGATGCAGGCATCCCAGAAATAGATAATCAGGGGTAATACTCAATCGGAGACAGATACTCACCATTAGTTTTACGGTAATGTTTTCCTTGCCTCGTTCTATGCCGGATAGATAATTATTTGAAATCTTCAAGTCTTCAGCAAGCTCGTTCTGCTTTATTCCAAGTTGTGTCCGGCGAGCTGAGATTCTGGCACCAAGTGCAATAGAATCGTAATCCACATCACATCACCAGAATAATGGTAGCAATGGTATCAGAAAAAGGCAATAAACCATATCCGAAGTGTTCGGTAATATATTGATAAAATGGAGAAAAATGACCAACATGACCATTTTTAGCCTTAAAAATGCGTTTCGTACCAACCTGCTTGAATGAGTGTATGGTATTTGACTAAAATAGAAATAACAGCACGAGCTGTAATAAATTATTTTGGAGGTCCAATCATGAACAAAAGAAAGACAGCAGAATTTGTAGGCAAAGTCGTTGCGAAGGTCCTTCGCGGAGCATTGTATGTTGAGGCGAATAGTACATCTTCACCTTTGCTCTACCAGCCTAAGGCTCCTAAGGCCTTGTCCCAGTTTAAGAAGAAATAAGAATGCTGAAGAAGAACTCAAAGGCTATTGCGGAGTGGTTAGTTCAAATAGGCGCGATTTCAGAACATGAACTGGAATTATATGAATATGCAACCTACACGTTTGTATTCAATCTAATGCCTTTTGTAATGGCAATAATTGTGGGGGTTATTTTCGCAAAAGTGCCAGATTGCCTGCTGATTATTCTGCCCTTTGTTTTCGTTCGCAAATACAGCGGTGGCTTTCATTTTAAGTCACCGCTGTTATGCGTTGTGTGCTCAACCATATTGCTCGGGCTGGCGTGTTATGGAATCAATTTTGTAATACAGCATGATTTGGGGAAAGCTCTGTCTGTGTTGGTTTTTGTATCCATAATCGGAATATATTGCTTTAGCCCTATCAACAGTGATGATGCAGAGCAAACGAAAGCAGAGAAGAAAAAATATAAACTAATAGCGTCATTGATTATGGCAATCTTTATTGTTGCGTATTTTCTACTACGTGTTATGCACTTGTCCCAGAGCGCACCTTTGGGGGTAGGGATTCTGTTGCCGATGGTTTTGCAATGGCCTGTAATAACAAAACAAATAATAGGCCTAGGAAAACGAAAAAGAGAGTAAAGAATTCCCAAAAATGGGCGTTTTATGTCGTTTCGCGCAGGTGCTATTGAAAATGTGACGACTTCTATGGTAGAAAACTACTGAAAAAACTCATTGTATCAAACTGAGCAATTATGGTAGGCATAATGGAAATGGAGCGGCCGTACATTTCTGTTATAATAAAAAATTGGAGGTTCTATATTATGAAACATCGAATTAATCTGCTTTTGGTAATGATTCTTGCTGTTGCACTTTTGATCGGCACATGTTTTTCTGTCTCTGCCTCACGTACAGCATGGCGCGCATTCCCCGGTCAGAGTATGAGTTCGTACACAAGTCATGCATATGCTGTTCAAGCAATTATGTATCGTTATAACGCTACTACACGCAATTACTTAACGAACTATGGTAGTGTTACTGGGGTTGATGGTATTTATGGTTCTTATACCAATTCTGCAGTTGCATACTTTCAAAGTATCAAAAGCGTTCCGGTGCCTGACGGTGAAATCGGTTCGCTCACCTGGGGCTACTTGTGGGATACTCTGTACAACTATGGGACAAGCGGATATTATACCTATTATCGGGTGAACAATGGTTATTCCGGTTCAACGGCAATCCGGCGGTATTATGAACCAACCTCAGCTGGTGTTGCCTCTAGTTGGTACGCCTATAATGATGCTGGACAGCTTAAATATTTTGCTGTTTAATACACGCTAGAATGAACAATATCAAGAAAAGAATCATACATTATCTGCTGGCGGTTACATTAGCACTTTCCGCCTGTGGTTGTGCTGAAACGCCGGACAGGGATAATGTTGCATCAAAGAATGACAATACTGATTCTGCTCAGGTGGAATCTGGGTTAGAGGGTGTCCTTGGAAATATCAATACAGAGAACTGCGCAGCGTATTTCTTTAACGAAAACAAAACGATTGGTTTTGAAATTTCCAACGATATTGCTTTGGTTGATTCTGATGGGTGCGCAACCATAAAAATTGTTAGACCACATTCTTTGCTCCCAGACGAAATCAAGTCCATAGTGCTCGCTTCATTGGGTGAAGTCCCGCTGTATGAGTATTCTGAGGTAAGGACAAAGGAGCAATTAGAGGCTTTGATTTTGGAAAAGCAGCATGCTGCTTTGTTTTCTGAAGAAGATATTCAAGCCCTGGTAAACTGTGGAGAATGCAGAACCTACGAGGAGGCGAAGACCCGTATAGAAAAATACCAAGATTTTCTTGCTGGTCAGATTGAGGCCTTAAAAGCAGACTATGCCTTGGCTCCGGAACAGAAAGCAACAATTCTATCGGATTTTTTTTTTTTTTTTGACTCATATTATTCATCAGAAAATAGTAATGAATATACCATGTTTGCGAGTGCGGATTGGTTGGACAGCGTTAAGATGACGACCACTCGAGATCATATCCCGTACTTCATTTGGTGCGCAAAATGTGAGGCCCCTGAACACTTGGTCAGCACATTTTACTTGTATCCTCATGTGCAAGACAGTTTAACTTCTGAGTGGAGCTATTATCAGACAACGCCGTTCTCCGAAACGGAAAAAGACAATGCAGTTTCTTTAGCAGAATCTTTTCTATCGGATATTAATCTGGGGGAGTGGGTGATTCAACAAATCGGCTATCAAGAGTATAAACCGGAAGGGTCCGGGAGTGCAACCTATGCTATGATTATGGATTGTACACCTGTGTATAATGGCATTCCCGTGACAGATGCAAAGGGAAGTTATACATACTCAGAAAGCTATCGTCCAACCTGTACAGCTACTGATATGCAGATTTATGTAAGTAATGGCAAAATAATGACAATTATGCTTGATACACCATTGGAAATAGTAAAAGAATCCAACCCTCCTGATGGAATCATGTCTTTTGAGAAGGCACTCCCGTATATTCAAAATCAGTTAACCAATAAGTACACTTTAGGCTACCTGACAGATACAATCAACGGAGGACAGATTAGAGTTCATTCAGCAGAAGTACATATTTCTCAAACGCGTCTTGAATATGTTCGTACCTATGTCAAAGATTCTGAGTCTGAGTTTTACCTCATACCGGCTTGGGTCCTATATGGGTATATCCTAGAGAATGAGGCAACGATGGTTTCCGGAGAACCTCCAAAGGAAGCCTTGCTGATTATTAATGCCACGGACGGAAGTGTCATAGATTTGGCTCAAGGATATTAACCGAGTAATCGTTGAATGTGAGCGGCGATTCTTATCTGCCGCTCACAGGATTGGAAAGATATGATACAGATACTGAAAACAGAGTTGAATCATGCCATAACCACTTCGGGGTTCTATCTGGGACTGACCGGAGTGGTTTTGACGCTCTTATGCGGCTGCCTTCAGGGAATAGTGGCGGCTTTTCGGATGGAAGAGTTGTCTGTTTACGGCTTGCACATGAATTTGCTTCTGACCGCTATCAGCAGCGATGTTTTTCGTATGACCCTCCCCATATGGGTTGCCCTTCCTTATACGGCATCTTTCTGTGAGGATATAAAGACAGGCTTTATTCGACTGTACCTACACAGAAGCTCTGTGAGAAACTATCTGTTGACTAGGCTTTCAGCGTGCCTCCTCATTGGCTTCCTGTTGCCGTGTCTGGGAATTCTGGTTGTCGGCGGAGTAATCACAATGGTAACTCTGCCGTTGCAGGCATCACCTGAGGCAGGCGTGACTTTATCAGAATTACAGCAGCAACTGTTTGGTGGTGGCTTGAGCGCAGCCTTCGTGGGCATGTTCTGCGCAACGGCAGGGCTACTGTTTTCAACGGTTACGGACAGTCGTTACATCGCTTACGCATCACCCTTTGTTGTCTACTATCTTTTGATTATTTTTCATGAACGGTATTGCCGTTGGCTATATATTCTGTATCCATATGGGTGGCTGAATCCCGAAGCGGAGTGGCCGATGGGACGTCTGGGGGCTGATTTTATAATTGCGGAACTGACGGCCTGTATGGGAGTCGCCTTCTGCTTGGCAGCGAGAAGGAGACTTAGCAGACTATGAATGAAATCCAACAGGCCCTATCGGTATGCCTTTATAATTACCGTCGCTGGCAATGGAATCCAAAAATCATAATTACCTTTCTGCTGACCTTTATTCTGTGTTTTTTACTGTCGGATAAGGTTATAACTTCGGCAGAGGAATACGGGACAACGCTTCAGATGTTAGAACCTTTTGTGTGGACCTTTGGCGATGGTAAGTCTATTTTGCTGATATCTCTGCTTTTGGTACTTCTTTTTTCGGACATGCCATTTTTGACGGCAGCAACACCGTATTACTTAATGCGTACACGGCGGAAGGTATGGCTTGCAGGGCAACTGCTTTATTTGATAACGGCCTCCTGTATCTTCTTTCTTTTTGTTTTATTATCAACCATGGTTTTGTGTGCTCGAATTGCCTTCCCAGGTAATGTGTGGAGCAAAACAGCTGCTATTTTGGGCTATTCCGGAGATGGAGTCCGTTCGGGACTTCCGGTTTTAGTGAAAACCTTGGAATTATCGCGGCCTTTTTCCTGCACCGGGCAAATCTTCCTATTAATGATTCTGTATGCTTTAGTTCTGTCCCTGCTAATGATGGCGCTGATACTTCTGTATGGACAGCGTGCTGGTCTAGTAGGGGCATTTGGGTTCTCGCTGTATGGCATACTGCTGCTGCCGTCATCTGTAGCTTCTCTGCTTCAGCTTCCGGAGGAACTCTATTACAAGGCTAATGTGCTGATGGGGTGGCTGTCCCCTCTGAATCATGCCACCTACTCCATGCACAACTTTGGCTATGACCGACTGCCCAGGCTTTGGCAGTCCTATACCCTGTTTCTGGCATTGATACTGCTGTTGACGGCGGTGTGCCATCGGGGCATTCAAAAATACAACTTTGAATTCACCGGAACGGAAGGAGGCAGATGACATTGATTGAACTGGAACATGTATGGATGAACTTCGGCGAGACGACCGTCTTGCAGGATGTTTGCCGAACTTTTGAAAAAGGAAAAATACATGGAATTGTCGGCAACAACGGAAGCGGAAAAACAGTCATGATGAAATGTATCTGCGGATTTCTGAGACCAACCAAAGGGCGAATAACCGTCAATTCTCTGCGCATTGGGAAGGATGTGGATTTCCCGCCAGCTCTGGGGCTGATTATTGAGACACCGGGATTCCTACCGGGATTGACTGGACTGAAAAACTTGGAATTACTGGCTTCCTTGAACAAAAAAGCAGACCGAGAGGCAATCCGGTATGCCATTGAGAGGGTCGGTCTAAATCCTGACTTGCGGCAGCCTGTGGGAAAGTATAGTCTTGGCATGAGGCAACGGCTTGGAATTGCTCAGGCTATTATGGAAGATCCGTCCCTGCTGGTACTGGATGAGCCCTTCAATGGACTGGATAAGAATGCGGTTCAAACTATGAGGGATTTGGTAGATGACCTTCGGCGGCAGGGCAAAACAATCCTGCTGGCAAGTCATAATCAGCAGGATATTGATGAACTGTGTGACACGGTATGTGAGATGGATGCTGGTGTCTTGGCGGAGATACGCTGAAATGATAGAATTGATGATTGAGCATGCTTCCGTGAATGTAAACGGAAAACAGGTGCTGCAGGATGTGCAAATGCACAGTGAAGGTGGAATGGTGTTTTGTATAGGTGCGGGAGGCAGCGGGAAAACAACGCTCTGCCGACTCGCCTGCGGATTGATAGAGCCGACAACCGGCAAGGTGTGGATGGGAGGCAGAATGCAGCCAGTATCCCGACACACAGCCGTGCTGAAAGAACTGACCTTGCGTCAGGCCATCCACATGCAGAAACGGCTGCATGAGAATGCGGAACCAATGAGGGAATTGGCTGAAGTGTTTGAAATGACTCAATTGCTGGGAGCCCATTGGTATCAGCTCACGGCGCTGCAAAAGGCTTTGGCGGCCCTGTTGCTGGCCTTTTCTGCAAAACCGGACTGGTTGGTTTGCGATGATTTAAGCTATGGACTGTCAGAAACAGACCGGGTAAGGCTGTTGGCAGCACTTCACAGGGCAGCAACTGAAAGCGGGACATCTGTTCTGTGGATTAGCGGTAATGAACGGGACGCGGAAGCAGCTTTGTTTTGCTATCGCTTGGAAGATGGGCATTTAAAGAAGGTGTAGGAATAATGAAAAAGATAACCTCCGGAATACTGGCCTTTTTGCTGTGCTTTTGCCTCATGATACCGGCCGCCGCTGTCCGTGTGGATGATACAGCACGGGCAGACGCAGAGGGTGGTACAGAAATGGCGGAAGGTGAATCTGTAAACCCAACGGAATCAGAGTCTTCCAATGCCGGAACAGAGGAAGATCCAGGTCCAGCCGATATGGTCAACCAAGACGAATTTCGGACACCGATGGAAGAGTTCTTGGAAAACTCCGGACAAATTTCAGCCGGGAACTATATGAGATTGGACACGGTTCATATTTATGAAAACATGAAGAGTGCCTATCAAGACGGTTATATTCCTACCGTATCCGGAGGCAGAGCAATTCTTGTGTTGCCCGTCATTCCCTCCGGTAAATTTCTGAATAACGAAGCTGAGGCTAAGATTGATCTTGGGTCTACAACAAGTTCACCGTTTATCTACGGAAACTATCAAAAAACAGTGTCATTAAAAGCCTATTCATTTGGACAGGAAAAACTGGATGTTTGGCTACTGCAGTTGGAACTGCCGTTAAGTTCAGAACGGATTAACGGTATTTACCCGGTGAATGCGACGATGACTGCAAGAACAGAAGACGGGACAGCGGTTATGGAGATGTTTACAATCTATGTTACCATTGCCGATGGCAAGAGCGGTTTGTCGGAAGAGAAGGTGCCTGTTAAAGAAACTATGGTTTCTCAGCCGAAGGTATTGGCAACATCCTACCAAATGAAACCGGAAACGGCACTAGCGGGAGAAGAAATTGAACTGACCGTGACAGTAAAAAATACCAGTGAAACCATCCCGGTATCCAATCTCACTGTCACAGCAATCTGTGACAGTTTGAATTTTACTCTGCTGAACGATTCGGATGTAACCTACTTATCCAGCTTGGGCTGCGAGGAAGAGAAGATATTAACTCTGAAATACAGAACGGACGAATCTACAGCGGCGGGTAAATACAGCGTTCGGCTGGAGTTTTCTTATGAATATGGGGACGCTGTTCCAGCAAACTCTTCCGGTACTGCAATAATAAAACTGTCCCAGCCGACACGGGTGGAATTGACTCTGCCACATTTAGAAAACACTATCAATGCCGGTGAGACCTTTCCCATGAACTTTCAGATTCTTAATCTGGGACGGGGAAATCTATATAATGTCAGATGCGAGGTTTCCGGCAATGGCTTACTTTCTGCTGGTACTGCCTTTGCTGGTAATATGGCCGGTGGGACAGAAGCAAACGCAAAAATCAATGTATTTGCCGGGTCCGTTCAAATGACAGAGGGGTATACAGGCAGTGAACTTTACGGATGGACCGAAGGAACGGTAACCCTGCGTTATGAGGATGAAGATGGTCATGAGTATAGCGAGGATTACACCTTTGGCATTACCATTTATCCGCCGGTAATCACTGGATTGTCAGGAGCAGACGAAGAAGAAAGTGTTGAAAACGCTGGTCAATGGTGGATTACAGCTGGCATAGGCGGAGTGATTCTTCTTGGAGCAGCAGGCGCAGCCATCTTTTATGCAAGAAACAGAAGGCAGAGTATATGAGACGAAAATGGGAGTTTTTTCGCCTGGGAGTTCTCAGCTTTCAACGGTTGGGGTTGCTTCCAGGGTTAGGTCTGCTACTTGCATTTTTGCTGTTAATACAAGGGACAGCTATTTATTGTTTGGTAGAAACAGAAAAACGGCAGCCGATTGCGTTGACCGCTGTTTGCGGACAGAACGGAGATCGGCTGTGTGATCTTTTACGGGAAGCGGATGGCGTTGAAAAAACAGCCATAGCGATTGCTTTTTCCGCACAGCTGTATCTGGA
>JAKSQI010000119.1 GCA_024404215.1 Oscillospiraceae bacterium | reverse complement strand
GGTAACGGACATTAATGCCAAGCTCGCTGAGAGCCACGGACACATCCTGAGCGTCGGTATTGGCGATGTTGCCCAGCAGGATTTCCGTCCCTACCGACAGAATTTCAGCGGTATGGTTCATTCGCCCACCTTAATCCTTTCAATTCCGGCAACAGCCTCGGTAACCAAGGCATCGACCTCCAATACTTGTTCCGCTTCCTCAATTTCCTGTAAGGTGGGACGGGTTTTGGGGTGTCGGGGTGTAAAGACTGTGCAGCAATCTTCGTAGGGGAGGATACTGGTCTCAAAGGTGCCGATACGGCGGGCGATGGTGACAATTTCTTCCTTGTCCATGCCCATCAAAGGCTGGAGAACGGGGAGACGGATAGGGGCCTGAGTGACAGCCATGGCTTCCATAGTTTGGCTTGCTACCTGCCCAAGATTTTCACCGGTTACCAGGGCATGAGCATCATGCATGTCTGCCAGCTGCTGAGCTATGCGCATCATAAAGCGTCGCATAATAAGGGTAAAGTATTCCTCAGGGCATTTTTCGCGGATTTCTTCCTGAATATGGGTAAAGGGAACCACGATAACGCTCATTCGTCCGCAGTATTTGGTCAAGAGCCCGCCCAGCTCCAGTACCTTCTGCTTGGCCAGCTCACTGGTATAGGGGAAGGAGAAAAAGTGAACGGGGTAGATGGATATACCGCGTTTGGCAATCATATAGGTAGAAACAGGGCTGTCAATACCACCGGACAGCAGACTGATGGCCCGCCCGTTGGAGCCAACCGGCAGGCCACCGGCTCCGGGAATGGCTGGCCCGTGAACATAGGCAGCTAGATCCCGAACCTCTACGTGAATGGTAAGGTCCGGATTGTGTACATCAACAGGGACCTGGGGATAAGCTTCGCTGAGCTCACCTCCCACATACTGGCTGATTTCAATGGAGGTCATGGGGAAACGCTTATCAGAACGGCGGGATTCAACCTTAAAGCTGGCCGCCCGGCTCAGGGCATCCCCCAGGTAGTTTTTGGCGGCTTCAACCATGGCATCCTTATCTTTTTCACAGGCAATGGCCCGTGAAATGCTGGCAATACCGAAAATATAGCGGACAGCCTCCATGGCACCGTCCATATCAAACCCGTCTTCCTGGGGTTCAACATACAGGGTGGACTGGATGCAGTAGCATTTGCATTTACCAAAACGGCGCAGACGGCGGGTAACATTGCCCATGAGCTTCATTTCAAATTGTTTGCGATTCAAGCCCTTGAGAACAATCTCGCCAAGCTTTAAAAGTAACATGTCTTCCATTATTATCACCTGTTCTGCCTGCCGGGCAGGCTGTTTTTGTCAGTATAGCACGGATGGAGCGGAATGGCAAAGGTTCTGTCAGCCTTCTTCCGGACAGGCCGCAAGCTTAACCCGGAAGGACAGCCTACGCGGTGTTTCCAGCCGGTCAAAGGCTACCGTATAGGTTGCCTTTTCCAAGTCGGTTTCCTGAACGGTACCGGGGCCGAAAATGTCATGACAGACCCGGTCTCCGGCCGCGAAAGCAGAGGGTGCTGCTGACTCATCAGCAAAGGGGCGAGAAAGTATATAGTCCTGGGTTTCCTTAATCAAGGAGCGTTGGGGCGGGTTATCCCAAAGCAGATGAGCTTCATCAATATCTAAAAGAAAGCGGGAGGGGTAGCGGGGGCTGCCATCCGGCGTTTTTCCACCGGAGCAGGAGAGAAACAGAGCCTGCTCGGCCCGGGTCATGGCCACAAAGGCCAGTCGGCGCTCCTCCTCCATAGCCGGTCGGGTCAGCACCTTGCGGGAGGGAAAAATGCCTTCATCCAGACCGCAGAGAAAAACATAGGGAAATTCCAGACCTTTGGCAGCATGGACTGTCATAAGTCGAATAGTATCCCCGATTTCAGTGACATCCTGCCCGGTAAATAGGGCAGCATGAGTCAGATAGTGTTCCAGAGTGGTTTCTTCTCCGCATTCCGCTTCGTATTCATAGAGGCTTTGTTTCAATTCAGCAAGATTATCCAGCCGTGTCTGGCTGCCTTCCGTTCGAAGGTATTCCTCATAACCGGATTCCTGCAGAATGCCGGTGAGAACCTCAGAAGCAGGCATGCCGGCAAAGCAACCGGTCCATCGGTCAATCAAATGGATAAAGCGGTCGGCCTTGGTGGAGCGGAACAGGTCATCATCGCAGCATTGCCGCAGAGCCTGAAAAAGGGAACAGCCATGAATTTGGGCGTATTCCTCCAGATACTTCATTCGCTTCTGACCCAGATTGCGTTTGGGTGTGTTTGCTATGCGCCGAAAGGAAAGGTCATCTCCGTAAACCAGCATGCGAAGGTAACTCAGGGCATCCTTAATTTCGGCCCGGTCAAAAAAGGAAACTCCGCTGTAGATGGTGTATGGGAGCCTTTCCTTTAACAAAACATCTTCCAATACCCGGGTGAGATAGTGAGCCCGATAAAGAACAGTTACCTCATGATAAGGGATTCCAGCTTGATGCAGCTCGGTCACGCGGTGAACAATCCACAGGGCCTCGTCCTCTGGAGTGACAGCAAAATGAGCGGTAACAGGGGCCCCATCCGGCAGCCTGGGCAGGAGTTCCTTTCGTATGCGGCTTTGATTCTTGTCAATTAAAGAGTTGACAGCCTTCAATATCTGAGGAGTAGAACGATAGTTTTCCATCATCAGTATGGTCTTTGTCCCGGGGAAGGCCAGGTCAAATTCATTGAGATAGCGACCGTTGGCTCCTCGCCAGGTATAGATGGTTTGATCCGGATCTCCAACGACAAAAAGGTTTTTGTGATAACCGGCTAATACTTCCATCAGTTTGTACTGAGGGTCGTCAATATCCTGGAATTCATCAATCATAATGTATTCCAGCCTCTGCTGCCATTTGGAACAGATATCCGGGTTCTTTCGGAAAATATAAAGAGAAAACAGAATCAAATCGTTGTAATCCAAACCAAAGCACTTTTTCTGCTGATAGAGATATCCGTAAAAGAGAATGTCCTTGAGAGCTTGTGCACGATCATACTTCTCCTTCAGCTTTTCCAGAGGAAGGTCAATAAGATCCAGATAATAGTCCGGCCGTTTGAAAAGCTTTTCCATTTCAAACATGTCACGGGCCTTGCCAAAGGTCATGTCTCTCAGGGTGAGCCCTCTTTCCTCATAAATGACCTTCAGCATGGAATCAATGTCTGAATTATCCAACACCAGAAAGCTTTTGGGATAGCCTACGGCGTGACTGTCTTCCTGCAGAATGGAGACACAGAGGCTGTGAAAGGTGCAGATATAGCCGGTATCATTATCGCCGGTCAGCATATGAATGCGTCTGCGCATTTCATTAGCGGCTTTGTTGGAGAAGGTAACACAAAGGATGTTACCGGGCAGTATGCCAAGTTCTTGAACCAAGTACGCAAAACGCCGGGTGAGTGCTCTTGTTTTTCCACTGCCGGCTCCGGCCAAAACACGGACATAGCCCTCGGTTGTGGTTGCGGCTTCATATTGGGCTGCATTTAGCCCCTGCAAAACGTCCTCCATGGTGCATCCTCCGACTAAAAGAATAGGGTGGGCTAGCAGCCCACCCTGATAGTAACGCAAATATGGTTTCTTTTATTGGACTTTTTCCTGCACTTAGCTTGGCAAAGGAAATCTACTTGCCCTCCAGCATGCATTCCACTTCGGTCATTCGGCCATTAGCCAGTTCAGGGGTAATGAAAACCTTGCCGCATTTAGGGCAACGAGGTAGGTTTTCGCTGAAATTGTGTTCCAGATAGGTGAATAGTGTTTTCTGGATAACCAAGGGCTCTCCGCATTTGCGGCAGACCCACTTTTTTTCATCGGTTGCCATAGAAAAGCCCCCTTCATTCGTTTTCGCGGAAGTGCATGCGATGGCAATAGGCATTCTGCACAAGAAAGCTGTCATCGGCGGTCTGTTGGTAGCAAACCCAATAGGTCAGGGCATTGCGAACCAAACAGGCTAAAACAGTGCTGTCTTCTGGATTCCAAAAGCCATCCCCGTTTTTTTCGGCCTGCCAAATGCACTCGCGCACATCCGCATCGGAAATCATTTTTTCCTCCATGGTGGCACGAACCTCAGCACTTATGCTGAGCCGGATACCATCCCATTCCTTTTGAGGAGGCAGAAAGCTTTCCTTTTTGTACTTATCCAGTAGGCGAACTTTAACCTTCATGCTGTTTCTCTCTTTCTCATCCAAGTGAGGGGTTTCACCGGCATCCATGTTCAAAAGGCCCTCCAAAATATGGCGGCAATCCTTGCCACGGCTGCGGAAGACTTCACGGCAGTTGACGCAGTAGACCACATAGGGGGCTTCTGAGTCTGAAATCCGGTTTGTCACAATCTCCTGATAGAGGGCCGGGTCGGCCAGTCGCATGTGGCCTCCGTTGCCACAGCATTGTCCATCGGAACTGTAATCTGTGACGGAAGCGCCGCAGGCAGCTGTCAAATGACGAACAGTTTGACTGACGGTGGCTGCTGGCTTAAGAGAACAGGGGTCAAATACAGACACGGGACCCCAGTCTGCCCAATTGCCGACGGGTTTTTCGTCCTTCAGCAGCTCATAGAGGGATTGGGTTTTTGCTTCCGGCAAAACTGCTGCCAGCATCTTTTCACAGCTGGCGCAGGCACAGAGCAAAATCGGCTCGCCCAAGGCGTGCCACTGACTGCGGAGGTAGTCCGTATTCCGGTTCAGACGGGCCCGGTCGCCGCCCCAATAAGAGGGGGCACCGCAGCAGGCCTGCAGCAGACCTGCCTGAAAGCGTTCCCGCAGAAGGGCATAGGTTTTCTCAACATAATCCGGGTTAGCAGCTCCCAGTTGGCAGCCGGGGAAGAAAGCGTATCGGCTGCCCTCAGTGCCCTCCAGTGTAAAGGCTGTCTCACCGGAGGCTCTGTCCTGTCGGCGAAGCCAATAGTCGTGATCGGCAGGGGGCTCGTCGCCCCCCTCCATGCGAGTTT
>JAKSQI010000118.1 GCA_024404215.1 Oscillospiraceae bacterium | reverse complement strand
TCTCTGACCTCCCTTTCCATGCTGCCCGGCCGCCGGGTTGCCATTTTAGGCGACATGAAGGAGCTGGGCCCCACCTCCCCGGAGCTGCATCGCCAGGTGGGTGCTTTGGTGGGTCAGCTGGGACTGGAGCTGCTGCTGACCGCAGGCCCTGAGGCTAACGCCATTGCTCAGGGCTGCCGGGAGGGAGGCTTTCCCACGGCAGTTCACGCCTTTCCGACCAAGGCAGAGCTGCTGGAACAGCTGCCTGCCCTTATCCGGAAGGATGACACCGTTTTGGTGAAGGCATCCCACAGCATGGGCTTTGACGAAGTGGTTTCTGCCCTGGGCACCTTAAAATGAAGCTGAGCTTTACCGTCCCGGAGGGTCCGGACCGCAAAGCCTATCACATTCTACGGAGGGAGCTTTTGGCTTCCTCCGCCCTTGTGCGCCGTCTGAAGGTGGCTGATGCCATCCGGGTAGACGGCGTTCCTGCTTTTACCGACTGCATGCTCCGGCCCGGCCAGACCCTTACCGCCGATTTGGACGCCTGCGAGCCGGTCAGCGACCTGATTCCCCAGGAGGGGCCTTTATCCATTCTCTGGGAGGAGGAGGGCTTTCTGGCAGTTAACAAGCCCGCCGGCATGCTGATTCACCCCACCCATTCTAAAAACACCGGCACCCTCTGCAATTTGGCCGCCGGCTATCTGGCTGCCAGGGGGGAAGGCGGCGGCATCCACGCCGTCAACCGGCTGGACCGGGACACCGGCGGCGTGGTTCTGCTGGCAAAGAACAGCCATATGAAGGCCCTGCTCTGCGACGCCCTGGCTCTGCCCTCGGCCGAAAAGACCTATCTGGCCCTGGTTTACGGCTCCATGCCGGAGGCCCGGGGAATCATTGACGCCCCCATTGCCCGGGTCAATGCCACTGACCTGCGGCGGGAGGTCCGCTCAGATGGCCAGAAGGCCGTCACCCGCTATCAGGTGCTGGGGGAAGCAGAAGGCGTCAGCCTGCTCTCCCTCACCCTGGAAACCGGACGTACCCACCAGATTCGGGTTCATTGCGCCCATTTGGGCTGCCCTCTGCTGGGAGATCGGCTTTACGGCAGCGAAGCTTCCCTGGCCCTGTCCCAAAGGCTGGGGGCCGACAGCCAGCTCCTCCACGCCTGCCGTCTGACCTTTTGCCACCCCTATACGAAAGAGCAGCTGACCCTTACCGCCCCCATACAGCGAGTCTGCTACAAAAATATTTTAGAAAAATTGAAATTGCCTATTGACTTTTAGTCCCCCTCAAGCTATAATACACAAGCGCTCAAAAATTTGGCCCAGTAGTTCAGTTGGTTAGAACGCCAGCCTGTCACGCTGGAGGTCGACGGTTCGAGCCCGTTCTGGGTCGCCACTATGCTGCTATAGCTCAGTCGGTAGAGCGCATCCTTGGTAAGGATGAGGTCGGCAGTTCGAATCTGCCTAGCAGCTCCAAAAGTACTCAAAACCTTCAGGTTTTGGGTACTTTTTTGTATTTTTCATGTAGTTTTTATGTAGTTTTTCAAAGGGGAACTGTATCACGCGAGAGCCGTGGGAACATTTGGGAACATTTGGGAACAAATCGGGGTAAAACACCATACTCTGCGTAGCGCTAAATCCTTTTTTGATAATTATTTTTTTAGTATTAATCAGGAATTCGTTGACACTTTTCACGGTTACGCATGTTCTCTGTCTAAGATTTGATACATTTTCAAAAGTGGTTCCGCCAGTTCCGGAGATGCTTGGAGCAACTGAATAATCTGGACTTGGGATAGGCCTAATGCCAGCGGCGCACTGGGCATGTTTTTTTTATTAAGAAACTGCTCATTAACCTTTTTAGCAAGATTCTTTCGGTCATCGGTCATAATGTGAGAATACACATCTGTTACCATTCTTGCTTGGGCATGACCGGTATCCCCCTGCACAGCTTTAATATCACCGCCGCTAATTTTCAGTTTTAGGCTTGTGCTGCTATGACGAAGGCTATGGAAGACGACCGGCTTCAAATCATGCTCTCTAATCAGCTTACGCAGTTTATCCATAATCTGGCACGATTCCACAGGTCGACCATTTTCTTGCGTAACAACCAAATTATAATCTCGATATTCGTCAGTTAGTAACGACTTCATATACTGCTGACGTGCGCGTGTCTGTTTTAGCTCTTCGGCCACAACTGCGGGGATATAGATGTCGCGCACACTGCTTTCCGTCTTGGGTGCTTTCAGAACAAGCACAGTTGAGCTCTCTGATTTTTTCCACGGTGGAAAAGTGAAGTAAATATCATCGCGCCCTTGCTTACGCAGATCATCAATGCTGCGCTTGTCACAGCGGCGCAGTTCCTGTTTAACGGAAAGATAGGACTCATCGCTTTGAATCAATTCATCATCAATATAAACGGAATCCCATGTGAGTCCCAAAATTTCTCCGATACGCATGGAACAGCCTAGCGCAAGATACATGCAAAGCTTCAACACAGGATCAACACATACGTCAAGTGCATGACGAGCTTCTTGATCTGTCCAGGAGGCCCTTTTATTTTTGCGATGAGCAGGGAGCTCTACTGCCATAGCAGGATTGACTCCATTGAGATAATTCCAACGCAGTGCCTGATTCAATGCGTTTCGCATCAGCGCGTGAACCTTTTCGATAACACTGGGTGCGATTGTCTTCTGCTCTTTGCCTTTCATCTTGACAGCTGGCATACTTTGCAACTGATCATAAAAAGTTTCCAGACGATGAGTTGTCAGCATTTTGATGGGTATATTACCGATATACGGTTTGATGTAATCATCAATTCGATGCTGATTATCCGATAAGGTACCGGCACTCCAATGCTTCAATCCATATAACTGTACATACTCATCCATGAGTTGAGTAACAGTCACAGTTTCCTTATACATTTCATGGTTGGATGGATCAACCAACTCAGGGGGCGGGAGGATAGTGCCTTACAGCCATTTTTTCCTTTCCTCCTTTCCCGGCAGCAGAAACGCCGTCGAAATCTCTCCCAGCAGATTGGAAATCTCTGCGTCAAGATTTGGGGAGTCAATCTTGTTTTCCAAACTGCCCAGCTTCTCCAGAAAATAAAAAAGAGCCGTGGGCGGAACCGCTCGCGGCTCATAACCCAAAGCTCTTTGCTTCACATATTCCGTTGTGCTCAGCCCGCACTTGCGGGCCTTAGATTCAATTTGTTCTTTTTCCCGTGCCGTTATGCGCATTTCAATACGGGCGGCAACTGCTTTTGATTTTTGCATAGTATCATCTCCTCAAAAATGTGTATAACGAAAGCCGGCGAGACAATGCTCACCGGCTTTCGCCTATTATGGGGGTTTACTTATTATCAGCGCACATAGTCACGGTTTCTCTCTTTAGGAAGGATATCCTTTACATATGTTCTCACCGTGTAGTACACATCGTCAAATGACGGTTTTTCCACATCACCGGCGAAACGGAATTTTTCGTAGGAGTGCCTCAAATCATCCACCCTGTGCAGGAAACCGTCAAAGGTATCTAACACCCTTTCGCTGTTTTGCAATGTTTCTATCAACATACTTTTATCAAGAGGGATTACCTGTGAAATATAGTAGAGATCCACAACGTCTTTTACTCTGCGGAATACCTTGTCCGTTGATAGAACAAAAACTTTGTCTGCAATCATCTGAACAGGTGCCACGCCGCGAAATTTAACACCTGCGACTTCATATAGCTTTGTGGGAGACATAGGGCGATTTACATCCATATCCATTGTAAACAGGATATCCTCAGTTGTAGGATCGATCAATTCAAATCCTGCGGAGCGGCCTTCACCATACATTCGATAAAGACTCACCCTCAAATTAATACCACTTTTCTCAATTGCCCCCTGCAAAGATTCGAGCATCTGCGCCGCTGTTGGTGCTGTATCAGAATACCAGTTGGCATCGATATCCACAGTGTGGCGCATGTCTTCTACGTAACCAGCTTCCATCAGACATGCCTTCAAAACCATGGAACCCTTGAAATTGATTGGGATACCACTGTCAAAAATTGCTTTCATCACACTGTACATCAATTTTTCTTCTGCTGTGATTTTCATTTTAGGTTCACCTCAATTCGTGTAATACTCCCTGGCTTCATCGGCCAATCGTTCAAATCTTGCTTGGTATTCAGGTTGCACATAGAGCCCATCGAAGCTATCACCATTGATGTAATAGTATCTGCTGACCGCCTCTGTAATACCCTGCATATCCAAAATAGCTTCATTGGCAAAAGCGTCTGTTAGTGTCCTGTTGAAGCAGGTATACTCAATGCCATTTTTGCTTTCCACATGATATGAACTGATCTTATTACCCAGCACGACAACACCATTGAAACGTGAAACAGAATCTTTTCCGTAAACCCATACTAAATACTCGTCGCTGCGTCCGCCAAAATTGCCCTGGCACATAAGGGCTTCATCCAAAGCAAACACTACAGGCTCTCCGATGCATTCACGAACAGCGCGAAGCCACGCCATTGCACCAATGAAGTCGCTGCGCTTCGGCAGATCTTTCTTTAATGGGTTATACTTCGGTAAGATAACAGTCTTCCTATTTATCAGGTCTTCCTGTATACGCTGCTCCAATAGATTCATGATATATTCCGGAGGCTTGCGTACACCAGTTTCCCAATTTTGGACAGTACGAAACGGGATATGATAACGAGTAGCAAACTCGCTTTGTGTGTCGCCAAGTTGTATTCTCATTTCACGAAGGGTCATACTTATCACCTCGCTTGTATTATACACCCAATGAGTGTATTTTTCAATATTGCATTTATGACAGGGGTTTTAGGGGAAGTATTCCCCTAAGGTAGAAGCGGCGAATAGCCGATTCAGACGAGGAACTTGCCGCACAAGTTCCCTGCTTGGTGGCATCATATCCTTGACATTGTAATTATGATGCTATCCGTTCTTTCCCTTGGTTTCTTAAATCTGGCCGAAAGTAAAGCAATAAC
>JAKSQI010000117.1 GCA_024404215.1 Oscillospiraceae bacterium | reverse complement strand
TTTCGGCCGTTACGGATGAAAATGCCAAAAAAGCCATGGAGTGCCTGGGCAAGCTTCAGAACTGCGAGGCTCATTCCTCCGTTATTCTCAGCAGTGTGGACATCAACACCTTTAAAAAGCTTGGTGTCCGCATGACCTGTGAGCCGGCATATCAGACAAAAAAGCTTTATCATAAATAAAGGATGCCTTATCAGGGCTCTGTCGAAGCATTCGGCAGAGCCCTTTTTTCGTCCTTTGCCCCCTATTCCACTTTCCGCAAAAATTACAGCTCCTGTTACGAGTAAGGCCCGGTCAATATTAGGAACAGGAGGATGTAGCATGAAACAAAGCATAGATAAAATGCAACCGTTGGTTGCGCAATGTTACTGTGAGTTAGTGTTCAGGGAAAGGAGATTGGGTTAATATGATGCAATGAAAGACATACATCACACCATGCTGCTGCTTGGCAGACGAATCAAACAGGCGCGGGAGCAGGCCGGCCTTACTCAGGAAAAGCTGGCGGAGCGAATCGGTGTTTCCCGAACCGCCATATCCCGCTTCGAGCTGGGGGAGATTGAACCCAGTGTCCGCAATCTGGCCGCCTTGGCAAGGGAACTGGGGGTTACCAGTGATTATCTGCTGGGGCTGCCCCTGCCGGCAACAATTCCGGGAGGGGAGCTAACTCCGGGGGAAGCGGAAGCCCTGTGGGAATTTGTCCGTCGGGTAAAAAGCGGCCAATCATAAGGAGGAATTCGTTTTGGCAAGAAACAAGCTCATTACCTGCCGCCACTGCGGCCACGAAATAGCCAAAGGGGCCAAACACTGCCCCAACTGCGGCGGAAAGAACAAAAAGCCCATCTGGAAACGGGGCGGCCTGTGGGTTCTGCTGATTCTCGTCATCGTCGGTGTTGCCGTTGGAACCGGCGGCAAGGGCAAGCAGAAGGCCAACAGCAGCGGGTCCGCAGCCTATAGCTCCAACAGTGCAGCCAGCTCCGCCCAGTCCAAGCCATCGGCTTCCAAGCCACAGCAGCCTAAGGAGGAGAAAGCAGAAGAAAAACCGGTTCCGACAGAAACCGAGGCAGAGCCGGAGCCGGAGTCTCCAACAGAGGAGGAAGTAGCTGCGGAAGCAGAGCCTGAGGAAAAGCCCTCTCCCGTTGAAGAAATCAAGGAAGCCGTAGTGGAGGCTGTTATTGACCCCGAATTCAAAGAAATGATGGATTCCTATGAGAGGTTCTTTGATGATTATATAGCCTTCATGAAATAATATCAGTCCTCCTCCGATGCTGTCTCCAGGATGTCGGATTACCTGAACTACATGTCCGATTATGCGGACTGGGCCGAAAAGCTGGAGGCCCTGGATGAGGATGACATGAATGAAGCTGAGCTGGCCTATTATACCGAGGTGCAGCTCCGGGTTTCCAAAAAAATGATGGACGCAGCCTTATAAACAAAAAAAGTCTGTCCGAGATTCTTCGGGCAGGCTTTTTCTTTCTGTACTTTAGCGGGCGGATTTGTTAAGATAAAGGAAAGACGGGTCAGCCGTCCCGGAATGAAACTGAACGGAGGAAACACAATGGAAGAAAGAAAAAAGCTGGAACCCATTCCCTTTGGCACCCCTTTCCCGGAGTCGGAAGAAGCCCCGGAGGGTGTTATTACGGTCCGCTGGCAGGATGCCCCGGCCCCGCTGGCTGATGTAACGCCCCAGATTGTGTATCAGGAGCTGTCCGGTGAGCAGCAGCATATTCAGCTTTTTAAGCCCATGACCATGGAAATGATGCCCAATCCCAATGCGGAGCCTAAGACCTATCCTCTGATTGTATATGTGCCGGGCTCGGCATGGATGCGCCAAATGGTTTGGCTGGGCCTCAGCAAGGCGTTGGAGGCGGTTAACCGGGGCTATGCCTTTGCCATTGTAGAATACCGTCCTACCGAAATTGCCCCCTTCCCGGCCCAAACGGTGGACTGCAAGAGTGCTATCCGCTACCTGCGCAAGCATGCTGCCGAGCTGGGCATTGACCCGGAACGCATCGGCCTCTGGGGTGACAGCAGCGGCGGCCATACCGTTGCCCTGACAGCCATAACCCGGGACGATTATCCCAATTCGGAAGAAAACAGCGGCCCCGGCTGTGAGGTTCGCTGTGTGGCAGACTTCTTCGGCGTCAGTGACATTACCGAGATGGTCTATTATCCTTCCGTTCTGCCTCATTACGGCCTGAACATTCCCGAGGCGCTGCTTCTTGGCAACCGGGATGTCCATGAAAACTACGAGGAAGCCCAGAAGGCCAATCCGGTGGCTTGGCTGAGCGCGGACAAGCCTACGCCTCCCTTCCTCATGATGCATGCGGCCGGGGATACCATTGTTCCCTTCAACCAGTCGGTGCTTTTATACAACCGTTTGAGGGAGCTGGGCAAGGAAGTAACCTTCTACAAGCTGCTGGGCGGCGACCACGGCATGGGCGGCTTTAACAGCCCGGAAGCCATTGCCATCACCTTTGATTTCTTTGCAAAATACCTGAAGGAGTAAGTATCATGCCTTTTTTGAAATTCAAAACCCCCTTGGCTCTGGATGAGGGCCAAAAACAGAACCTGTGTGAAGAATTTGCCAAAGCCATTTGCTTGATGTCCGGTAAAAACGGCGAAGGCTTGCTGATGGAGGTGCAGGGGAATGCTCCCCTCTGGATGGGGAAGCGCAGGCTGGAGCAGGGCGGCGTCATTGAGCTGACCTACTTCGGCAAAGCCTCCAATGAGGATTTGGATGCCCTGAATGCCGAGCTCTTTGCCATTTTGGACCGTTGCCTGGGCCTTGGGCAGGAGGATATCTATATGGTTTATCAGCCGGTATCCCAGTGGGGCCTTCGCGGCTTCTGTGTCCACGGAGAGGAATAAAAATCAAAAGGAAGCTCCTGCCGGTCGGCAGGAGCTTCCTTTTGATTTCAGTGCAGCAGAAATTTACGGGCGGCGGCTATGCCGATGCGATAAGGAAGCGGGCGCAGAGCCTTGTCGGCTTCCTTCAGCTTGTCCCGAATGTCTATGTGCTGGGGGCAGTGCTTTTCGCATTTGCCGCAGCCAATGCAGCGGGTGGCAAAGCCGGCAGCCTTTTTCATGGCGGCAGCCTGGGCGTAGCCGAAACGGCCTGAGGTCTTTTTTTCTATGTACATTAGGTTATAGCGATGGAAGATGGCGGGGATATCCACACCGGCAGGGCAGGGCTGACAGTATCGGCAGCCGGTGCAGCCTACCTTTTCCCTTTCCCGGATGATGGAGCAGATGCGTTGGGTTAAGGCGATATCTGCCTCGCTGAAATGACCGGGGGTGGCATCGGAAGCAATGCGGGTGTTTTCTTCAATCATGGCAGTGGAGTTCATGCCGGAGAGAACACAGGTGACCCCCGGCTGATTCCACAGCCAGCGCAGGCCCAGCTCAGCGGGGGACCAGCCCTTGCGGTCATCGGCCAGCAGCTTTTTTGCCTTGTCCGGAAGATTAACCAGCTTTCCGCCCCGAAGAGGCTCCATAATAATAACGGGAATGCCCCGCTGGGCAGCGGCTTCCAGTCCTTTGCGGCCGGCCTGACTATTCTCGTCCAAATAGTTGTACTGAATCTGGCAGAAATCCCAGTCATAAGCATCCAGCAGGCGCAGGAACATGTCGGTATCCCCGTGGTAGGAAAAGCCGATTTGGCGGATAGCGCCGGAGGCCTTCTTTTGGGCAATCCAATCCTCAATACCAAAGGCCTTGAGGTTCTCCCACTCGCTGAAGTCGGTGAACATGTGCATGAGATAATAGTCAATATAGTCGGTGCGCAGGCGGCTCAGCTCTTCCCGGAAGGTTTTCTCCACAGCCCCGGCGCTGCGGATGATATACTGGGGCAGCTTGGTGGCAATGGAAACCCGTTCTCGGCAGTGATTGCTTTCCAGCACCTTGCCCAGCAGCTCCTCACTGCCGGGATAGATATAAGCGGTGTCAAAATAGTTGATGCCCTTCTCTATGGCCAGCAGGATTTCCTTTTGGGCCTTGTCGTAGTCAATGCCGGCACCCTTGCGGCTGAAGCGCATACAGCCATAGCCCAGCTGAGAGATGGGATTACCCCGGCGGTCATTTCGGTACAGCATACAGGAGGGACCTCCTCATGGTTGATTTTATGATGCATTGCAGGTAAAAGAAAACCCTGAATCCGTAAGGATTCAGGGTCATGGTTGCGGGGACAGGATTTGAACCTGCGACCTCCGGGTTATGAGCCCGACGAGCTACCGAACTGCTCTACCCCGCGATATCTCAAAAGCTATATTATACTAGCATACGGGAGGCGGAAAGTCAAGAAAAACATTCGCTTCTTGAAAATTTGTGCAAAAATTACAAAAAACAATTTGATGCAACAAATAATCTATACTTTATTCCTTGCTTGGGCTATACTAATATCATAGAATTCGGTTTGGCGGAACCTAAGAAAGGAGAGTTCTAATGAAATATACTATGATTACCATAAGCCGTGAATACGGCAGCGGTGGCCACGATATTGGCAAGGCACTGGCGGAAAAGCTGCAGCTGCCCTTTTATGATAACGAACTGATTGCACTGGCGGCCCGGGATTCCGGCCACGGGGAGGCTGCCTTTACAGAGGCGGAAACCAGCCATACCAATGCCTTTTCCATGGCTGTAAGCCGTTTGGCCGGGGGCGGAGCTTACAAAATGCCCTTAAATGACCAGCTCTTCATGATTCAGCACTCCATGATTCGCACCATTGCGGATGCCGGCTCTGCCGTTATTGTGGGCCGCTGTGCAGACTTTGTACTGGAGGGATATGCTCCCTGCATCAATATCTTCATTCAGGCACCCCGGGTAAACCGCATCAAAACCATCATCCAGAGGGATAATCTGGTGCTGGATGAGGCAGAGCGTAAGCTGGACCGCATGGATAAATCCCGGGCAACCTATTATAACTACTATACCGACCGTAAATGGGGGGACCGTACCAACTATGATATCATTCTCAGCAGTGATATCGGCGTTGAGGCAGCAGTGGAGCTTTTGGCACATTATGTTACCGGAAAGGCCCCGGAGCTGAAGTAAATACGAACGTTCGGATAAAGGAAAACCGGCACCGCATGGGAAGCGGTGCCGGTTTCATTTATGGGGTAAGAGTAAGGGAAATTAATAGGCCAGAGACTTGCCGGCGGCATCAAAGCCGCTGACATAGGTCTTGC
>JAKSQI010000116.1 GCA_024404215.1 Oscillospiraceae bacterium | reverse complement strand
GGTCAACCCCTCGCCCCTATTCAATATACGTGCTGGTAACCGGCTGAAAGTAAGCAACAATAGCCAGCACCTCCGGCGAGTTCTGGGTCAGCTGAGGGGGCTTACGAGTTTCCAGAGCCAAACGAACTGTGTCAGCGTATTCCGGCGCCGAGCAAAGCTGCAGGGCATGCTCCATTCGAACCAGGCGAATCCCACGGCGTTCAAAGCTGTAACGGTCAGCCAAATGGGAAGCTGCATTCAAAACAGTATCTGTGTCCAAACCTAGTACAGCTGCAAGACGTTCGGCAGCTACCGGTTCACCGGAAGCAAACAGAATTGCCTCCATGCTGCTTTCAATTTCATGTATCTCCATGGTTATCCTCCCCCTCAGCGGGAATGTTCAGCCCTTCACCTTCCTTGCCGGAACGGCTTAGGGTGGTATCCTCCCCTTCACCACTGATCAGCAGCATGCCGGACTTGCACATTTCCAGCACTGAAATAAAAACAGCAATCATTTCCGAGCGACTCCGGCAGGCATAAAAAAGTCCTGCCAGTGAAACACTTCCATATTCCAGCAATTTGTTTTGAATTTCCCTAGCCTTTGTCTCAACAGGATAGGTCATTTTTTTAGGATAATGCTGTGCCAGTCGGGCAGAAATCTGCTCCTGCAGTTCCTCCCGTGTCATGATTTCCTGCATCAGCTCCAGAAGCTGTACAGCCTTATGCTGATAAGGGTATTCCTTTCTTGCAGGCAGAGGCTCCGGCGGTTTTACAATATACCCGGCCCCCTTTGTATACATGTCGGCAAAAAAAGAGGTCACGGCCTTTATTCGGCTGTAATCGTCTTTTCTCTGCAGCCTTTCCAGACCCTGCATCAGCTCCTCCAGCTCGCTGATTTCTTCTCCCTCCGGAGTCAACAGCATGCGAGACTTGATATAAGTCAGGTGAGAAGCCATGGCAACAAACTCACTGGCAACCTCTAAATCCATCTTCTCCATCTCGTGAAGATAGTCCAGGTACTGGTCCAGCAAATCGGAAATGCGGATATCCCGAATCTCTATTTTGTTTTTTGACAGCAGCTGCAGAATCAAGGACATAGGTCCTTCAAAATCCTCCAGCTCGCCGTGGGTATGAACGACACCGCTCAAGCGAAATACAGGATCCGACATAAACCCTCCCTACAACTAGGCAAGTAAGTGAAAACCAAGCTTGTAAAAGAACTCTGCTATCACCAGCAGATGATTCAAACAATAAGAAACTGCCCCATTCAAAGGACCGGACAAAACGCCGGTCAACAGCAGTGCCGCCATGATAAGCATACCATAGCGCTCGTAACGCATAAGAAAGCGGTAGGCGTTATCCGGCAAAAAGCTGTAGAGAATCTTGGACCCATCCAGGGGTGAGATAGGAATCAGATTAAACAGGCACAGACTAAGGCTGATAATTGCCGTTCGCTGAAGAATACCAAGGATAAACTCCCCTGCTCCGTTATTCGTCAGCAATGGAAGCAGAAAGCCCCACATAGCTAGAAAAACAATACTAATAATCAGGTTGGATATCGGTCCTGCCAAAGCCGTCAAAGCCATTCCCTGTCTTGGCCTTTTAAAGCGGTTCATATTAATTGGAACGGGCTTCGCCCAGCCAAAGCGGAAGGCAGCCATGCAAATAAGCCCAATAAGATCAATGTGCTTCAAGGGATTCATGCTCAATCGTCCCGCCCGTTTGGCGGTGTCGTCCCCCAACCAAAGGGCAACCAGACCATGACAGAGCTCATGAAGAGGAATGCAGATAAGGGCCGGAATCAAATTCAACAGGGCATTGGTCAGAACCGAATAGTCTAGATTGCGAAAAACCTCACCCATTGCTTTTTCCGGAGGCAATGCCTTCAATCCAGGATATCAAATTGCTGCACCCGGTTCCCTTTTCAGCGGAAAAGGCAAGCACGATTGTACTCTCATCCAGGCTCAGGGTTTGTCGAATCAGCTGCAGGTTTCCTTCCAGCTCACTTTTCTTTACCTTATCGCACTTATTGGCACAGACAATCAGTGGACAGCCGGTAGACTGAAACCATTGAGCCATGGTTACATCGTCTGCCGTGGGCTTATGCCGCCCATCCACAATCATAACTCCGGCCGAAATTAAGCCGGATTCGGCAAAATACTGTTCCATCAGCTTACCCCAGCGGTCCCGCTCAGCCTTGGATACAGCAGCATAACCGTAACCGGGCAGATCCACAAAGTAAGCAGTTTCATCCACCAGAAAATAATTGATATGTACGGTTTTACCCGGAGTTCCCCCTACTCGGGCAAAGTTTTTACGGTTAAGAACACGATTGATTACCGATGACTTGCCAACATTTGATTTTCCGGAAAAAACGATTTGAACACGTCCGTCCCGAATGAAATCCGAGGGTTTCACTGCCGACCGTTTAAAATCTACCTTTTGATAATTCATATAACACCCGTTACTGGGCAACAGCGGATCGGTTTTCACCGGGCTCAGCTGGTGTCCGTTTCTTTTTGGCCTTTTTCTCCTTTACCAGCAAGGTAGGCATGGCAACAGACAGAATATCGCCTGCTTCCCTGGCAGGAACAAAGGTTAGCTTTTCCCTTACAGACTGGTCGATTTCTTCCAGATCCTTCAGGTTATCCTCAGGGATAATTACCGTAGTCATGCCGTTACGCAGGGCGGCCATGGTCTTCTCACGCAGACCGCCGATAGCCAAAACGCGGCCTCGCAGAGTAATCTCGCCGGTCATGGCAAGGTCATGGCGAACTGGAGTATTCGTCAGAGCAGAAATTAAAGCAACGGTCATGGTAATACCGGCGGAGGGCCCGTCCTTAGGAACAGCACCTTCAGGGAAATGAATGTGAATATCCGTATCCTTGTAGAAATCCGGGTTAACCCCAAGGCTTTCAGCCTTGCTGCGGATAAAGGAAACCGCAGCCCTGGCAGATTCCTTCATTACATCTCCCAGATTACCGGTAAGCTCAATGCGGCCGCTTCCCGGGAAGGTATTTACCTCAACCTCCAGCAGCTCACCGCCAACACTGGTCCAGGCAAGCCCGTTAACCAGGCCTACCTCATCCCGGCGCTTCTTATCCTCATCGCTGATGCGACGGGGGCCCAGGAGCTCAGGCAGATTAGCCGGTTTAACCACACTGCCCCCTACCTTACCGCCCACCAAGGCGGTAACGGTTTTACGGCAAATGGTGCTGATTTGCCGTTCTAAACCGCGGACGCCGGACTCGCGGGTATAACCTGCAATGATTTCTCGAATGGCTGCATCCGTAATCCGAAGCTTCCGGCCATCCAGATTGTGCTTGGCCCTCTGCTTAGGAATCAAATGCCGCTTGGCAATCTCAAGCTTCTCTAAATCGGTGTAACTGGACAGCTCAATGAGCTCCATGCGGTCCATTAAGGGACGGGGAATGTTGGACACATCGTTGGCCGTGGTAATAAACATAACATCGCTGAGGTCAAAAGGAATTTCAAGAAAATGATCACGGAATCGGCAGTTTTGCTCCGGATCCAAGGCTTCCAGCAAAGCGGAAGAAGGGTCACCGCGGAAGTCATGGCCCATCTTGTCAATTTCATCCAGCAGCATTACCGGATTGGAGGATTTGCACTGGGTAATAGCCGTCATGATACGGCCCGGCATGGCACCCACATAGGTTTTCCGATGTCCGCGAATTTCAGCCTCATCGTGAACACCGCCCAATGCGACACGGGCCAGCTTACGGTCCAGTGCCTCCGCAATGCTCATGGCAATGGAGGTTTTACCGGTTCCGGGAGGGCCGGCCAGGCAAAGAATGGTGCCTTTGGAATCCGGTGCATACTGACGAACAGCCAGATACTCCAAAATACGTTCTTTGACCTTCTCCAGGCCAAAATGGTCACGTTCCAGAATCTTGCTGGCCTTCTCAACGCTTACGTTGCTGTCAGCCTTTTCCTTCCAGGGCAGCTCCAGGCAGGCATCCAGATAATTCCTCAGCACTGAGGTTTCGGCAGAGCCAAAGGGCTGGCGTTCCAGCTTATCAACCTCCTTGAGCAGCTTAACCTCAATCTCTTCAGCTAATTCAAGGCTTTTAATTTTTTCCCGGTACTCGTCAAAGTCAGCATCATCGGAATTATCCATGCCAAGCTCTGAGCGTATAATACCCATCTGCTCTCGCAGAATATTGGTGCGCTGCTGCTCGCCAATGCGAATCATCAGCTTTTTATCAATGTCCTTCTCCACACGGGCAATCTCAACCTCATTGGCCATCATGCGGCAGACATGCTCCAATCTCTTAATGGGATTCAGAATCTCCAGTACCTCTTGCTTGTTTTCCACACGCACAGAAGTATTCTGGGCGATATAGTCAGCCAGATAGCCCGGATTTCTCTCCTCATAAACCGCCATGACGGTTTCCCGTGCTACGGTACCGGTTAATGAGGCATACTCGTGAAATAAATCATAGGCTTTGCGAACCAGAGCCTCTGTCTTGGCACCGTTTGCATTGGAATAACTGTCCTCAACTGTGCTGACATTGGCGTAAAAATAACCCCTTTCAACATCAAAGCTTAGCAGTCTGGCACGAGAAATGCCCTCAACCACAACCTTGACGCCCCCATTGGGAATGCGAAGCATCTGTCGAACACGACAGATTGTGCCCACACTGTAAAGCTCCTTACGGGAGGGCATTTCAGCCATGATATCCTTCTGGGTCAGCAGGAAAATCTGCCGGGAGCCTTCCATGGCTGCATTAAGGGCGTTCATGGAAATCAAACGCTCTACATCAAAATTTAAACTCATGTCAGGAAATACCGACAGGCCCCGAAGAGCAAGCATGGGCATTTCTATCTGAGTTCCGTTTTCATACTGTATGTCAATCATGAAAGTGAGTTACCTTTCTAAAATAAATACGAAGACAGGGCAAGGTGTTGCCTTGCCCTGATTTCTTATTCTTCCGGGTTCAGTACTTCTTTGCTGATGGTGGGCTTGGGCCGGCGAATAATCACAGGTTCCCCGCTGCCTTCTACGCAGTCGCGGTCAATAACAACCTTTTCCACCTTTTCTTCGGAAGGAATCTCAAACATTACCTTCTGCAGAACACCTTCCATAACGCCGCGCAGGCCACGGGCACCGATTTTCATCTCGATAGCCTTGTCAGCAACGGCCTCAAGGGCCTCCTGAGTAAACTCCAGCTGAACATTATC
>JAKSQI010000115.1 GCA_024404215.1 Oscillospiraceae bacterium | reverse complement strand
CATCGATAAGGTTTCGATGGAGAAATATATCGAAATGTGCAGTCAATTCGGTGCACAGGCGGGCATGACCAATGAGGAAATGAAAGTGTACTGCGAAAAACTGTTCCCGACGCTGAAACGATGGAAACAATAAACCTTATATACTGGAAGCCATAATTAGATTTAGGTCACACACAGTTGAAGATGGTTACGGGTGTGTATTTGCATATTCCAGACAATAACTGACGGAACAATGCAAGGCTCTTTAAAGAAGCCATCGGTTGCACAATAGGAACAGAGGCAAACAACATTTTCATTTTCTGAAAATACAAATATCTGAGGATATCTTCCACGAAGCCAGGGTTTTGAGGAGTGCTGGGTGCTATAAATTATGACACCGGATGCAAAGAGGAATTGAATAATTCAGTTAATACGCTATAATATTGTTTGTCCTTTTATAGAGACCATTATCAATCAGGACAGAATATAGAACTTGAGCCGAATAATCGCATAGTTGAATAGCTTCGTTATTTTTTAATGGGTTATGATGGAGAACAGAAATGGAAGAAATGTTTGAATATTTGGTACCGCTTCAGGGCCTTTTTAAGAAAAAAAGGAATCCGAAAACCATAGAATCCTATAAAAGATTAGGAAACTATGATGAAATACTTGAAGACTTTAAGATAGCGAAACCGTATTTGGATGATGCTGTTAGAATCGGACAAAAGTGCATCTTTCGTAAAGAAAAAGTTGCCATTTTTTATTTAAAGGATGTTATTAAAGTTTATTTCAGAGTACATGGCAATGACTCGACAGATGAATATGGTGCCATCCATCTTGTTTTCTGTGACGGCAGTGAAGACGTACTGTATAAGACTTCGGAAATAGATTGTAAAAAAGTAACCGAGACGGTCTTTACTGAATTCCAGGATAAAGGAATAGAAACTGCTTTTAAAGTGACAAGGTAAGGCCTTTGTTTATCTGCTTTGCAGGCAATCCCAGTTTGCTCTCACTTACAATCTAAAGGGGAGAGCTGGCTTATTCAAAAAAGGATAATCGCAGCGCTATAAATCTTGCTCACGGACAGGAGAATTATTCCATGCTTACCACAGAACCAACACCGGAAATGATAGAGGAATGGAAACAGATATACAAAGCTCGGCAGGGGACCATAAAGCCAAACCGAAAGACCGGCGCTGAGGTTGACTGCTATTTCCGGGAACATTATTCCTACTGCCCACTGTCCAACCAGGACTTTCATGACATGATAGCAGCAGGTATACTGGAAAATGGTTATAAAGCGGAAAAACTTTCAAAAGGGACTTTGCCGGATGTTCAATGCTACACCGCAGAGGGGCTTATGGTGGGAATTGACCGCAATAGTGGCGAATTCCACATAGAAGGGGAAGACCTGAACAAGGTAATAGCCATGCATGATGACTTGTTTATCTACCGCGGTTTGGACGAAAACGATTTAAAGAATTTCTTTTTGACAGCTGAATATGTTAAACTGACAGAAATAAAACCAAAAGGGGAGTGAGTTTGAAATGAAGCGAATCCTTACGGTATTGCTCCTGCTGACAATGTGTGCATCTCTTCTGTCCGGCTGCGGAGCTGCGAAAGAGGGTCAAATTAAGGCAAAGGTGAAAAAAGACCAGAAATATGGGGCTGCCACAGTTCTGCTTTCTCAGGAAGAATTTGAGTCGGCAGGCTTTGCACTGGGGGATAGCTGCGATATTACCTTCTCCAACGGCTACACTTTGAAGGATGTGCCCTATTACAATGGTTACTATGTAAAAAACGATGCCCCGGTTTTGGTGGCTTATCCCGGTTTTGCCAACATAAGCATCACCCTGAACAACAAAGGCATATGGGATACTGCCAGACTGAAGGAAGGCGCTAAGGTTACCATACGCCTTCGGGAGAGCGGCAAATATGCGCCGGTTCAGGAAAGCCTGGGGCAGGTTTATTCCTTTAACCGAGAGGACTACAGCAGCGATGCTGAATTCTGCAATTATCGTTCTTGCATCGGTGCCTGGTTATTCCGCGGAGCTTCCCCGGTAGACAACAGCAGGGGAAGAGCAGCCTATACCGATGGCTTGCTTGGCTATGATTCCATTGATTTCATACTGGACCTTGCCGATACGGAGGAGGACATGAAGGGCTATTTTGAAGCAGAGGATTTTCAGTCTTCTTATACCCGGAAGCTGTATGAGGACGGTCGTATTGCCCTGCTGGGAATGAGTTCCTCTTACCAGTCACAGGCATACAAGGAAGCTTTGGTTCATGGTTTAAGGAAGCTGCTGGAAGCAGAGCCCCGAAGGATATACATCCACTGCATGGAAGGTAAGGATCGAACCGGTTTTGTATGCCTTCTGCTGGAGGCTCTTTCGGGTCAGGATTATCACGACATGGAAAGAGACTACATGCTGACCTATCAGAATTACTACTCCATAACAAAAAAAGACACACCGGAAAAATACACAGCTGTGCGGGAACTGTATTTTGATGCCATGGTCGCCTACCTGTACGGCAGTGAGGATATGACCATTTTGAGACAGGCCGATTATAAACAAGCAGCAGAAAACTACCTGCTGGAGGGAGGCATGACCTCAGAGGAGCTTGCTGCACTGGAGGAAGGCTACTTTGCCCGCCAGCCGGTTGCCTAAATTGAATCACTTCAGTCGGAGACACGAAGGCCGAAAAGCCTCAGCGCCTCCGACTGAATTGTCAAAAAATCTATGCAAGGTATGCTGGCCCAACACAAAATGTCGTGGTATACTACACTTACCTGTCGGCAGACGGGTTTGTTTCTGTGTGCATTTTTTCATGCAGGACGAACCACGGATGTCAATTTCAAGCAGGGAGGCAAATAGATGGAGGTGCCGAAACATGCGAGTAAAAGTCGTTCTCAGATGTAATGAGTGCAAGCAGAGAAACTACAATACTATGAAGAACAAGAAGAACACACCCGAGCGTCTTGAAATGAAAAAGTATTGCCGCTTCTGCCGCAAGCATACTGTCCACACTGAAACCAAGTAATCCGGGCGAAAGGATATTGTAATGGCTGAAGAAAAGAATGTTCAGGAAGCCCAGGCTACTAAGGACACCAAGAAGAAGAAAAAGAAGGTAAAAGGCAGCGGTAAAGTAGGTAAGTGGTTCCGCGAAATGCGCAGTGAACTGAAAAAAATCGTATGGCCTACCCGCAAGCAGGTAATCAACAATTGTTTGGTTGCCGTTGTAGTTATCGCTCTCTTCTCCATTGTAGTATGGGGCTTCGACCAGTTTGCTACTGCAGTAGTACACATGCTGCAGACTCTGGGAGGATAACAGCGTTATGTCAGAAAACGCAAGATGGTATGTACTTCATACCTATTCCGGCTACGAAAACGCTGTAAAGACTACCATTGAAAAAGCAATCATCAACCGCAAGATGCAGGACCTTATTTTTGAGGTCAACATCCCCATGGAGACGGTAACGGAAATTGGGGATAACAACCAGACCAAAACGGTAGAACGGAAAGTATTTCCGGGCTACGTTCTTATCAAGATGATTCTTACCGATGAGAGCTGGCTGCTTGTTCGCAACACCCGCGGTGTTACCGGATTTGTCGGTTCGGCAAACAAGGCTATTCCTTTGACAGAAGAAGAGGTTCTGGCTCTTGGCGTTGAAAAACGCGAAATCAAGGTTGGTTTCGAGCTTGGCAACAAGGTCAAGGTTACCGACGGTCCCTTGGAGGGCTTCTACGGTGTCGTTGATGAAATCGAAATTGACAAATCTCGTGTCCGTGTCATTGTATCCATGTTCGGACGCGAAACTCCGGTTGACCTTGAATTTGATCAGGTTGAATCCGTAGAGGAAGATTAATTCACAGCATTACGGGAAACCGTTTTGCGCCGGACTTGTCCGGCGAGTGGGAGGAACGAATGTTCCGCCAAGTTGTTATGGCATCCGGCCATGCATCACCACATTTATTTTAGGAGGATCACGAAAGTGGCACAGAAAGTTACAGGTATCATTAAGCTTCAGATTCCTGCCGGTAAAGCAACTCCCGCACCCCCGGTAGGCCCCGCCCTCGGTCAGCACGGTGTTAACATCGCTGCCTTCACCAAGGAATTCAACGAGAGAACCAAGAATGACATGGGTCTGATCACTCCGGTAGTTATTACCGTATATGCAGACCGTACCTTCACCTTTGTTACCAAGAGCGCTCCCGCTGCTGTTCTGCTGAAGAAGGCTTGCGGCATTGAGAAGGGCTCCGGTGTACCTCAGCGTGATAAGGTTGCCAAGATCAGCAAGGAAGATCTGCGCAAGATTGCTGAGACCAAGATGAACGACCTGAATGCCGGCAGCATTGAAGCCGCCATGAGCATGGTCGCCGGTACTGCCCGCAGCATGGGCATCGTAGTAGAGGAGGGTTAAGCTAATGTTCAGAGGTAAGAATTACAAGGAGAGCGTTAAGCTGGTAGACCGCTCCAATCTGTACGATCCCCAGGAAGCTTTTGCTCTGGTTTGCAATGCTTCCAAGGCTAAGTTTGACGAGACCGTAGAGCTCCATGTTAAGCTGGGTGTTGACAGCCGTCACGCTGACCAGCAGGTTCGCGGCGCTATCGTTCTGCCCAACGGCACCGGTAAGACCCGCAAGGTTCTGGTATTCTGCAAGGAAGAGCGTCAGCAGGAAGCTCTGGACGCCGGCGCCGACTATGTAGGCGGCCAGGATATGGTTCAGCGTATCCAGAAGGAAAACTTCTTTGACTACGATGTAGTAGTTGCAACTCCCGATATGATGGGCGTTGTTGGTCGTCTGGGTAAAATCCTGGGCCCCAAGGGCTTGATGCCCACCCCCAAGGCCGGTACCGTTACCCCCAACCTGACTCAGGCTATCAATGAGATCAAGGCCGGTAAGATTGAGTATCGTCTGGACAAGACCAACATCATTCACTGCCCCATCGGCCGTGTTTCCTTCGGCGCTGAAAAGCTGATGGAGAACTATGCTGCTCTGATGAACGCCATCATCAAGGCTAAGCCCGCCGCTGCCAAGGGCCAGTACATCCGTAGCTGCGTTACCGCTTCTACCATGGGCCCCGGCGTAAAAATCAACGCCAACAAGCAGCTGTAATTTAATATTACATACAAAAGAGGACCGACTTTTGTCGGTCCTTTTTTTCGGATAAATCATAACCACCACTGAAGTGGTGGTTTGCACAGCCCCTAGAAGGGGCAGTTA
>JAKSQI010000114.1 GCA_024404215.1 Oscillospiraceae bacterium | reverse complement strand
ATAGGTAAAGGTCTTGCCTACAGAATCAAAGCCGCTCATGTAGGTTTTGCCGTCGGCACTCAGGCAGCGGACGGTAAAGGTATAGGTAGTGCCGGAGGTCAGACCGCTGACTACCATTTCCGTACCGGTGGTGGTGCCGGCCTTGGTCCAGCTGCCGGTGGCCGTCTTATACCACACACCGTAGTTTTCGGCGTTCTTCACGGCGTTCCATTTCACTTCAACACCCTTGACGCTGGTGCCGATGTAGCTCAGCTTGGGGGTCTCCAAATAGGTAAAGGTCTTGCCCACGGCGTCAAAGCCGCTCATGTAGGTCTTGCCGTCGGCACTCAGGCAGCGGACAGTGAAGGTATAGGTGGTGCCGGAGGTCAGTCCGGTTACTACCATTTCCGTTCCGGTGGTGTTGCCGGCCTTGGTCCAGCTGCCGGTGGCCGTTTTGTACCACACACCGTAGTTTTCGGCGTTCTTCACGGCGTTCCATTTCACTTCCACACCCTTGACGCTGGTGCCGATGTAGCTCAGCTTGGGGGTTTCCAGATAGGTAAAGGTCTTGCCTACAGAATCAAAACCGCTCATGTAGCTCTTGCCGTCGGCGCTCAGGCAGCGCACCGTAAAGGTGTAGGTGGTGCCGGAGGTCAGTCCGCTGACCACATACTGGGTATCTGTAGTGTTGCCCGCCTTGGTCCACGCCCCGGTGGCCGTCTTGTACCATACGCCGTAGTTCTCGGCACCCTTGACGGCATTCCACTTCAGTTCCACACCCTTTACACTGGTGCCGATGTAGGTCAGCTTAGGGGCCATCAGATAGGTAATGGACTTGCCTATGGGATCAAGGCTGCTGGTAAAGCTCCCACTGGCATCAATGCAGCGCACCGTAAAGGTGTAGTTGATACCGGAAGCCAACCCGGTTACCGTCAGGTTTGTAGAGGTGGTATCCCCTGCCTTGGTCCAGCTGCCGGTAGGGGTCTTGTAGAAGACACGATACTTCGCAGCCCCGGCCACCGGATTCCACTTAACGGAAACGCCGTTCAACGTGTTTGTCAATTCGGTTATCAAAGGGGTAGCAAATCGGTTGCTTCCGGTCATGGCTCCTGTTCTGCTAAGGCAGAATAGCAATTCCCCGTAATAGCTATCTAAAAAAGTGCAGCGAAGAGACAGATAATAGTCCTCTCCTGCAACCAATTGCCATTCGCACATATCATCGACTGCAGGAACCTCATTGTTGTACTTATCAAATATCTGTACCGACCAATACTCCATCATATTGGCAAAAGCGTAATTCGAGTATAGGGAATAAATGCCGCTTGTGCTCATGTTCAGGCGCCAGAAGCCCCAAGCTTCCCTTCCCTCATATTCGCTGAAAGTCATATCCTGGTCGGCACTTACGGCATAAGCATACCCAAATTCTTCATGAACCCCGGTAATGGTAATATAGCTTCGATAAGTATTTCCCAGATATTGAATCTCTACCGCCTGCTTGCCGCTTTGAAGCACGGTAGGATAGTCATAAGAGACATACTCGCCGGCATAATGCACTGAAAACTGTGAGAATTCCAAAAGTGACTCCCAATAATCTTCTATTTGAACCCTACCATCACTGTACGTAACCCGATATTGAAAGTCGCCGATATTCAGTTCAATATCAGGAGACATGTAATCCGTAGAGTAAATGGTAGCATACTGATCTACAATCTCAATCTCCGTAACCGTAGCTGCCGCCCCGGCACTTACCGGAATCATGGCCAAAAACAGCACCAGTACCAAAACAGCACTCAATAGCTTCTTCTTCATAAAAAACCCTCCTTCAGATAGACAGGATGTACAGGTATCCGTAGGTTTAGTATAGGGAATTTTCATCTATTTGACAAGAACAAAAACAAAAATACAGCTTAAAACGACAAAATTGCAAGAATCCCCCGGCAGGTTTGCAACCCGCCGAGGGATTTTTCATCACTATAGGGCAGAATTTATCCGATACTTGCCCTTGCCTTGTCCGGCAACCGGTACAATAAGACCTGCCAGCCGCAGCTGCTTTAGTAAGACAGAAGCTCTGGACGGACTTAGCCCCGTGACCTTAATTACATCCGCTCTTCCAAATACGCTTGTCTCTGCAAAGGCCGCCTTTAGTGCAGCATAGTGACGCCCCGTTACAGAAGATAAAGGAAGGACATTCGGCCCAATGTCTTGTTTTTTCTTGTCAATGTCTCGTTTTTCAAGTCTAATGTCCTGTTTTTCGGGAGAATTGCCAATGTGTATCTCCCTGTTTTTCAGTTCGTGTTCTTCCCCTAAAAGTAGGTTTCTTAGGAAAAGTTCCAAATACTCCGTGGTTTCATAAATCCCTTTGCGGAGGTCTGTGTAATTGGCCCGAACCAGAGCATTGCGGAAATACCAGCTGTTACGGGCAAAAATGTCGTTGGTAACATCAAAGCCAAGTGTCCGCAGGTATTTGATAAAAAAGACAGCCGTAGTACGGGTGTTGCCCTCACCAAAAACATGGATTTGCCAGAGTCGGGATACAAATACCGCCAAATGGCGGATGATTTCATCCATGCTCCGCCACTGATAGCGGTAAGCCTGCTCCTGAGAAAGGTCATACTCAAGGGTAGCCTTAAGCTCACCGGCACTGCCATAGATTACAGTAGCCCCATCCAGCACCCATTCTTTTTTCGTAATGTTATAATCCCGGCACTTCCCGGCATGCTTGTATATTCCGGTGAAGAGGCGGCGATGAATGGCAACGTACTCCGTAGGTGTAAAGCTGAAGGATGGCTCCCCCAGCAGGGCCGCAATACGGGCAGACACCTTGTCTGCCTCCTCCGTCCGGGTCTTATCCTCATGGAGCCGATTCTGCTCATAGTAGCTGTTCAGAAGCTGCTGAACCTCCTCCTGAGTCAGTTCCCCTTCTATATGACGCACAGCTGTATCAATGAGATATTGTGAGGGCTGTAAGCCATCCACAGCCTGCAGGCCAATGGCCGTCTGCCAGGCATATCCCCTCTCCCTGGCTTCGGGTTCACCCGCCCGAATGTATTCTTTAAACGGATCCTGTGTCATTCCCTCACCTCGTCTCCCTAAGGCCTTTTCCATTAAGTCAATTATACCATTTTTCCCTGTTCTCATCAACCGAAAAGCACAAATCCCCCGGCAGGCCCACGCCCGCCGGGAGGTTTTCGCATCAAAGTTAAAATTCCTTCAGCACATAACGCAGCATCTGATAGGCCGCTGCGTTTTTTGCTTCCCTCTTGGAGGATGACCTGGCATGAAAGGACACCCCTGCCTCTTTTATGCTGCACCGGGCACTCCAAATCGGACTGCCCGCGCCACTCTGTCCCTGTTTGAACTCATAGACAGGCAGGGAAAAGTAGCCCCGTCGTGCCAGTGTTTCCAATTGGCCGATGGCATTCTCCGGATTCGGATTCTCAAGCTCATCCTGAATGCTGAACAGCCGTCCGTTCTTTTCCAACCACTCAAAGGCCTTTTGGCAGGCATCCTTACGGGCTTCCCTTTTGCTTTTCCCGTGGCCCCGGAAGCCGGTAATATCCCCGGCATCCTGTAGCTCACAGAAAAAACCGGCTTTTTCCTGACGGTCAATCAAAATATTACCTATACCACCCATGCTGCCGACCCCCCGCCGCGTGGTTACGTTGTTCCTTTCCTCACCATAAAAGAACCAAAGCCCGCCCCCGGTTGCCCGGCTGCACCATTCCTGAATTTCTGCCACATAGTTGCAGTCTTCCCCATCATCCAAAATGTCCTCCGGCTGCAGCATCTGTTCCGCGGCATCCTGAAGCTGAGGCAAATCCCATTGGCAGTCCAAAGCCACAGCCCCCAGGATGGCCTCGAACAGGTCCTCCTTTACCGATGGCTGCTGCTCCACATGCTGCGTTATGTCGCACTTACCCATAATCAGGTAATCCGCCAGCCCCATTTCATCCACCCGCCGGGCCAGATAGGACTTCCGCACCAGTTGACTTTTCAGCTCGGTCAGTTCCTTCTCGCCGTATTGGCAGACAAACTCATCCCAATCCTCTTCCGGATTGTAATCCTTCAGCTGGCTCCCGGTGCAGCCATAGGCTTCCGCCAGCAGCTTCACTACCACCAGGTCAAGAACCTTGTCCCCGATAAACTCCAGCACCTCGTTGTCCTCGCCCCCGTTTTCGTGGGACCAGGACTTCCGCACGAAGGCCTGCTCCAGCAGGTCTTCGTTGTCAAAGCTGTAACCAATCTGATTTTGAATAAAAGTCAAGTCTTTTGCGTCCATAAAAAAACGCCTCCCTAATAATACTGGAAGGCATAGTGCAACCCAACAAGGCACCCGCCGCAACGGATGCCAAAGCCGGGACATAGAATATAAAAAGCAAGTCTTTGTTTGCCCCCATTTACCCGGTTTCACTTCCATGAAAAGGGATAAATGCAAACATACAATGAATCGTTTTTCATACAGTATGCCTTCTGCATGTTATTATATCATCCTTTGCCGAAATTGCAATCCTCCGGCCCAATGTCTTGTTTTTCAAGGCCAATGTCTTGTTTTTGGGTAGAATCGCCAATGTGCATCTCTCTGTTTTTCAGTTCATGTTCTTCGTCTAAAAGCAGATTTCTCAGGAAAAGCTCACAATTAACGGCTTGCCGTTTCTGTATAACTGTGGTAACATCAACATAGAAACCAGTAGGGAGGGGAGCTCATGCGATATTCTGTGGATGAAATAAAAACTATTGTTTCCGCCTTGGCAAGGCAGTACGGTGCTGACAGAATTTATCTGTTTGGCTCCTACGCCCGCGGCGATGCTAACGCAGCCAGTGATATTGACCTTCGAATTGACAAGGGTTCTATTCGCGGCCTGCAGTTAGGCGGGCTTGCCGCCGATTTGGAAGATGCGTTTGGTATGTCTGTCGACCTCGTCTCCACAGGCAGCCTGGACGAAGATTTCCTGAATGCTATTTCTAAGGATGAGGTGCTGTTGTATGAAGCCTCTTGATCGAAATATCAGTATTCTGGAACACATCATCAATTACTGCAACCAGATTGAGGAAACCATCCAACGCTTTGGTAATAGCTACGGCACGGCTGATCCTGAAATTACCTGGGAAATCTTGGTTGAAGATATTCCTGCATTCAAAGAATACTGTGCAGCCATAATAAAAGAACATAAAGCTGCACATTAAAAGTTATAAATCCCCCGGCAGGCCCACGCCCGCCGGGGGATTGGAACTTATGCTAATCTTTTTTTGCCGACTTCACC